>JBEKXM010000162.1:0-8622 GCA_049512115.1 Tepidisphaeraceae bacterium
CCACGATTAGGGACAAAATGATATGCTTTGCCGCATTGCTGACGCTAGTCCTTTTTACAAAGTGGGCCATATGAGACTCCGTGCGCTTGTGTTAGCTTTAGGTGTGAGTGCGTTTGTCCAGTTCTCGGTTGTGGGCGCGGAAACGATTAAGTACGTTTTCGACGGAACTGCCAGCGGCACACTCGGCAGCCAAACTTTTTCTAATGTCGATCTGAATGAGTCGGCGGTGACGGATACTGCAAGTGTTCCCGCCAATGGCGAACAGATTAATTTTGCACCTATGCCGTTTACGATCGATATCGGCGGCGTGGGATCGACCACCGTTTCGACCGGCTTATTGAGTTTATTTCACAACGCGTCTTTCCAGTTCGTCGCCGCGGGTTGGAAAACTTCAAGCTCCGAAATTGACGTTATTGAGATCAACAACCCGGCGTTTTTGACCTATGACATGACAACGTCAATCGGCCCGATCACGGAGACGGGCTCCGATCCATTCATCGGCAACTGGCAAAACATGTCCACCTCAGGGGGAAACCTGACGGTTACCAGTTGGGACAACGTCAGCTTCACCGCAACATTGGGCAGCGGCACCGGTGGCAGCAATGCAGTGCCGTTGCCAAGTGCTGCATGGCTGTCGCTGATCGGCTTACCGCTGGCTGCCATCGCCGCGCGCCGCCGGTCCGCAGTCTAGTTGGATAGCACGAAGGCGCCGTCCAACTTTTTGTCAATCTTCACCGCCGATTTCACTATTAACCCCGTCCGCACCGCGGCATCCCTCCATATCCGCTGATATACAGCCTTCTCTACATCGGACGAGAAAACGGGGACCCGTGCCCCGATTTCCGTTCCGCTTCATCTTGAGAATTGCAAAATCATTTGGTGGAGGGAATAGTCGTAGGGGCGAGGAAATGCCGCAGCGTTTTGGCGGCGTCTTTCGCCGACACGTCGCGCGCCAGCAACTTGCCGTCCGGGCCGACGATGAATATGGCCGGGCGATCGCGGAGGAGCAGTTGAAACTTCATTGCACGGTCCATTTGCCCGATGTATCCGTTCATCCAACCCGGATACTTAAGCGTGCCCGGCCGATGGATCACGCCTTCCATAGTGTCGATCGCATCGAGGTTCAGGGCCAACAACGCGACGTGAGGATTGTCCGCGAATTCCTTGCCGAGGGCTGCGAGTAGCGGCATCGCAGAGTCGCTTTCGGGGAAGTTACTGTCCCACATCACGCCGAGCACGAGCTTGCCCGCAAAATCGTGAAGGGCAATCGGAGTTTCGTCAAGCGTGTGGCCCAGTAAGCGCGGCGCCGGCTGGCCAACTTCAAGGAGAGGAAGCGGCTCACAGACCAGATTGCCCATATCGATGGTCGTGCCGACATCGCCCGCATGGACTTCCAGAGTGCCCGAAGCTCGGAAGTAGATGGGTGCGTCGCCGAATGCCGTTTCATAGAGGTATCTGCCCGGTCGAACGCCGGTAATTTGAAAATGACCTGAACCGTGGAAATCATACAAAGGCGGTGGCAATCCGCTCTCCTTGGACCAGTCGATCGGCCAGTTTCGCGCGGGTGGTTCCATCAGCGGCGTGAGTCCCACGAAGCCTGTTCGGACCGCGGACTGACCATCAGGTGACGTCAAGCTGCCCACGATGGTTGCCCCTCTCAGGTCGGGCTGGGTGGTTTGCCCAGGAGCCAATCGCATCGGTATCCATCTTCTTTCGTATGTACCGCCGCCGGAGTTCGGAAAAATCCCTAGCTCGACGAGGTTCCCATCAAAACTCGGGACCTTGTCGAGTGTAAGCCGGCCGGCGGCGATTGCCGCGGTGTATTGGAATTCATAGTTGACGTAGTTGTCGCGATCCCGTCGGATCTGAATGATCGAGGCATTCACCCGATTTGATTTTTTCCTTGCCTTTCCCGGTGAATAGCTGGCATCGATTTTGGCCCACGGGGAAATCTTCAACTCGACCGGATATTGCGGCGGCTGATCGAATACCTCAAGGGCATAACCGGCTTCGCAAAGCGCCAATAAGTGGAATTTCCCGGTCTGCGGCCGGAAATGAAACTCGCCATTGGAGTTGGTTTCCACAACACGAACCATATCGGGAATGCGCAGATGGTTGTCGGACAGGTCCACCTGGCTACCCGGGAGCGCCAGAATGACCTGCGCCGCCACGACCGGTTTCCCATCTGGACCCACGACACTGCCACGCACCTCCTGGCTTCGATGAAGCGCCAGTTTGAAGGAAGTGCTCGTGAGGAATGGCGATGTGATGACCGGCGCGTATCCATCGGCTTCTACGCGAAGATAGTATTCCGTTACTTCGTTATGCCCGGAGACGGGGAGCTCGAACATTCCATCGCTAAATTCTTTCGCCCCTGAGAATTGGTAAAAAGGCGGAGAACCAGCCCTGAGCGCCATTCCGGGAATTATTTCGAACCGCGGAATTGCCTTGCCGGTGTCCGCATCCGTGACCGTTCCACGGACCGTCGGCTCAGACGACATCGTCACGGTTGATTCCCCGTCACCCGCGGTCAGCGACGCATTGACCAGCATTTGATATCCCTCCTTGAAGATCTCGAACTCAATAGCGTCTTCGGGAGCATCGTGCATGATGAATCGCCCGTCGCTGTCCGTTCGGCCGGTCCATTGCAAGGAGTTCATTTGACGCCAGCTGAATGCTCGAACCATCGCGTCTCGGATCGGTTTTCCATTCTCATCGACCACGCGGGCGCGAATCGTCTTGCCCGGTGACAGTACGATTCGCACGGGGGACATTCCTTCCGCCACGGTTATACGCTGCAAGTCCGGCGCATAGCCTCTGGCCGTGGTGGTCAGCGAGATCGTTCCAGCGGCTCGCGGCGGAAACGCGAAATGTCCCTCGGCATCGGCAGTCACCGTTTTCCCCGGATCATTTACAACGTACCGCACTTCGATCGTGGAGATTTTCGCGCCGCGAATCGGGCTACCGCTTTGATTGACGACCGCTCCGGAGACTTGAATGCCGTGCGTCATTACGAATACCGCCGTCTGGTCGGACAGCTTGCCGCTAATCGGCTCGGCATCTTCATCGGCGCCATAATCGGCGCGCTCCAGCCGAAGGGTAGGTTTACTGGAGTCACTAAGGTAGACGGATGAGTATTTCCAGCGGCCATTGGCGTCAGTGCGCACGTCACCCCGGCCCATTGCCGGCTGCGGTGGGCCGCCATGTTTGCCGGGGATCGTAGTTTCCCATTCCAAATGAATGCGCACGGCGTCCAGAGGTTGGCCCCCTTGGTTTCTAACAATACCGCCGATAGTCGTGCTCGGCGCAGTCGTAGCAGGCATGATGGAATTACTGCCAGTATCGGTCTGCGCCGGGCCGATGGATGGAGCGATTTCGCGCCATGTGACGACAGTTGCCGGAACCGCGACAGACAGGCAAACGAACGCGACCAATGCCGCAACCTGTACCTTGGCAATGGCCATGAGATATGCCACCTGTTTGGCCGCGGCGCTGACGGCGGGGGCCAGCGTTCCGGCTGCATTGCCGGCCAATGCCGCCTCGCTGGCGGCGGGAATGAGCGATGGGGGTGACTGGTCTAGGCCATAAGCCATCGCTGCCGACAGGATGGAAGCCGTCGGAGCCATCGAGCTAAGATGTTTTCGCAATCCCTGCAATGCCCGATCCACACGCTTACGCGCCGCCGCCTCTTTCATTCCGAGCTCAAGAGCGATCTGATCGAAAGGCAGGTCCTGGTAAAAGCGTAACAGAATGGCCTGGCGATATGCCTTGGGAAGCCGGGCGACGGCGGTGTCAACCTGCTCGGCACACTCACGAACCATCGCCGAATCGGGCGGCGGTTCCTGCAACACGGGCTTTGCGGCGTTGGCCTCATGTTTGCGCCGCGACCGCTCCGCTCGTCTGAAGTTTTTGACCGTGAATTGCAGCGTATTGAACAGCCAGCCCGAAAGCTTCTGCCGCGTGTTCATAGTGTGGGCTTTCTGCGCCAGGAGGACGAACACGACCTGAACCGCATCCTCCGCAAGCTGGCGATCGCCCAGTTGCCGGAACGCCGCCGCGAAGATCCAGCGCGCGTGCCGCTCCACGATCTCCCCGAATGCCGTTTGGTCATCGTGGCTGGCGAACGCGTCGATCAGTTGTCGATCGTCCACGGGATCGGTCGGGTGCATGGTTCCTCGTACAGACGGTACCATGTTACCTGGAAGGGAATTTGGACAAAGAATTTTGTCGTAGTGGGTCGAACCGACTTCACCGCCGGCGACACGACTGTATTGCCGGCCGGATTGGTGGAAACCGTCGCCGCCGCCGACAGCGATGCGTTGTGGCTGGAGGTGAGGTTGGGACAAGGGCCTTCCGTTTAGGGGCCGCGTCTACGCGGCGTTCTCACGCGAAGTCCCCGGGGGAATAGGGAAAAGCGCCTACGTCAATATCGTTAGTGTCCTGAATTGGGGAAATCGGTCCATTTCGGATCAGCGCGTTCTTTTTGGCCAAACCGTCAAGAGAACAAGAATGGCTGAAACTGTGAATACGCCAGACAATAGCAGCCACGACCACCATGGACGTTCCTCCTCGGCCATTTTTGCCACGATGATGGTCGTTATATAGAACAGCACGACAACCATTGGCCCCAATATTAAGCACGCGATCCAACGCACCTTCTTAGCCCCACGATCCGGGGTGTCTGGCCTTTGTGGTGACGCATAGTCCAATGGTTCCGGTTTCACGGTTGCCATTTTACCACCCGCGCACGAAAAAGCCGCCCGGCGGCGGCTCTTTGTCGGTGCGTTGCCACGGTAGCGGGGATCATTTCCGCTTTCTCCCGACCCCTTCCGGAGCACCTTCGCCGCCGACAGCGAACGATCGCTTTAGTGGGTGTCCGGCACGGTCAAAATGGCTTTCAACATTTGGACCGTCCTTTCCGCCAGCTCGGCTGGCAACGGCATCATACCACGTTTCAGATTGCCGCCAGCAGTTTATCCAACCTCCAAACATGATCCGTGACGCCTGCGGCCATCGCGGGGGTAAGACCCACGGCAACGCCGTGGGCGTTCCCGGCGGAATTCGAGCGGGCGGATTTTGACCGGTGTACACCGACGTGCAACGTGCTCTAATCTACACGAGTTGCGAATCGCCAGACCCGCCAACCAGTTCGCGCAATGCCTGGGCCATCTTCGCAATCGGCGTCGCCCAATCGTCGGGCGCCGGTTGGCGGAACAGCCGCATCGTGGGATACCATGGGGAGTCGTCGCGGTTCAACATCCATCGCCAGTCCGGGACCAGCGGCACTAGAACCCATGTCGGCTTCCCCAATGCCGCGGAGAGGTGGGCCGCGGCCGAGTCCACCGAGATTACCAGATCGAGATTCTCAACCAGGGCGGCCGTGTCGGACCAAGTCCGCAACTCCGCCGAGAAGTCAATCAACTGCATCCCATCCGGAGGCGTCGCGGCTTGTTTGGCGGAATCGCCTTTCTGGAGGCTGTAGAACCGTACGCCGGTTGCCGTCGATAGGGGGGCAAGTTGTTCCAGGCTGATCGAGCGCCTGCGATCTCGCTTGTGTTTGGGATTGCCAGCCCAGGCCAGCCCGATGCGCAGCCCGGCTTCGTTGCCGATTTTGCTGCGCCACGATGCGGCCAGTTGCGCGGGGGCTTGCAGATACCGCGCCGGCGCGGGGATCGTTTCCACACGGGTTCGGAAAACGGCGGGTAAGCTCATCATCGGGCAATGACAATCGAAATCTTCCGGATCGATTCCGGCGATGACCTGGGCGACGCTGGGCAATCCCTCCAATAGTTGCCGCAGCTTTTCCGGACAGCTTATCAATACTCTCCCGCCGCGCTCCGCCACCAGCGGGGCATACCGCGCGAAATGGATCGTGTCGCCAAATCCCCGCTCGGCGTGAAGGAGAATCGTTCGGCCATTCAAATCGCCGCCGTCCCATTTGGGCTGGACGTACTGGCGCGGCCGGTAATTCGGCTTGGCTTTCTCCCGCCACTCGTGCTCGGCAAATCCCCTTTCAAAATCACCGTGAATGAGCAGGATGAACGACAAGTTTACGTGCGCATCGGCAAGTTGGGGCTTGAGCTGAATCGCCCGATCCAACGCATCGGACGCCTCGCCATATCGGCCTTCCTCGGCCAGGAGGTTGCCCAGGTTGTTGAAGCCCTCGGCGTATCGCGGGTCCAGTTGCACGGCCAGCCCGGCGGCGCGGATCGCCTCGTCGAATTGCCCCATCGCGCCCAATGCCATCGCCAGGTTATTGTGCGCCGTCGCCCTCGATGGTTTTAGCTCGAGTCCCTTGCGGATGACGTCGATCGCTTCCTGATATCGTTCCTGATCGAACAAGATGTTGCCGATGTTTTCATACGCTTCGGGATAGCCGGGTCTCAGGCGAAGCGCCTCTCGACAAGAGGTCATCGCTTCGGCGAATCTTCCCAATTCCCGCTGCGCGTTGCCGAGATTGTTCAACGCCTCCGCGTATTCGGGCTGAAGCTGGAGGGCTTTTTGGTATGCCGCGACCGCTTCGGCAAAGCGCGATTGGTCCGTAAGCACGTTTCCCATGTTGGCATAGGAAGGGGCGAAACCCGGATTCAGCGCGATGGCCCGGCGGTATTCCGCCAAGGCCTCATCGAAACGGCCCTGGTCGCGCAGCGCGTTGCCACGGTTGCTATGAGTACCCGCGTCGTTCGGCTCCAACTCGATCGCCCGATTGAAGGCCGCGATCGATTCATCCAATTTGTCCGCCAGCCTCAGCGCGATGCCGATGTTGTTGTGCGCCATGGCGAAATCGGGTTGGAGATCGGTCGCCTTTTGATAAGCGGCCAGCGCCTCGCCGATCATCCCGCGGTCTTTCAGCGCGTTGCCGAGGTTATTCCAGGCGATCGGCATGCCGGGATTCAGCTCAACGGCCCGCCGCAGCGATGCGATGGCCTGTTCGGTATTTCCAAGTCGCCGATTGAACTCGCCGCAATTGGCGTGCAGATCGGCGGCGTTCGGATCAATGGCGATGGCCCGCAGGACCATCTGAAGCGCGATGTCATTCCGTCCGGCCCGAGCGGCGATCATGGCCCGGAGATGCCAGGCCGCCGACACGTTCGGCTGACGGTCCAGGATCTCCATGCAGAGTTTTTCCGCCTCCGCCAGCCGCCCCGACCGTTCGTGCTCTATCGCCAGATTCAGTGTTTCCTCAATCGTCATCGCTGGAACTCCCGCAGCGCGATTATCGGCACCGTGCCCGTGCTCCGGGCGGCATAAAATGCCTAACTTACCATTGGTATATCGTGACCGGTTGATAATCGCCGATTTGTTTGTGGCCAGCGCCGGTCATGCGATATCATTACGTCGCCAAAAAGGCGGGGCAAATCGCATGTTCCGCCGTCGCGACGCAAATCGCCAACGCCGCTTCACGAGAAAGGATATTACTCATGATGATGACCAAACGCTTGGCCAGGGTGGCGGTTGCCGCGGGGCTTTCGGTGGCGGCAGGGACAATGCTTGGCTCGGTTACCGCCCGCGCCGCAACCATCTCCAGCGGCAATTCGACCGTGACGTTGAACCCAACCAATGACCTCTTGCCCTATATCACCCAATGGGCAGTCGACGGCGTCGACCAATACGGCGGGTCCCCCGCTGGAGATACGAGGTTGTTTTATTTCATCGGGTCAGGATCCGTAGTATACGTGAACTCGCTTCCGGTGATGAGTTCCTCGTTCAGCGGTGGAAACGCCTCCGTGACGTACCAGACGACCGGCGTAACAATCACTGTAAAAGACGTCCTCACCGGCGGCAGCGCCGGTAGCGGTAAATCGGAACTCGATGAACAGCTGGATTTCACCAACACCAGCAGTTCCGCGATCGCGCTCGATTTTGCCCATTTCATCAACCTGAATCTGGATGCGATGCCGAATACCGATTCGCTGACTTTCGGGCCGAGCATGTTGGAGCAGAGCAATCCCCTGGGGACGGACGTGAAAATAAACTTGAACCCGGCGGCCGCTCTCATTTCGGTCAGCACCAACGGCGATGCCGGACCCTATTTTGACGTTGCCCCTCCGGGACCGTTTACGGGCGACATTGCGGTTGGGATTCACATGGGAACCATAGATGAGACGACGACAAACATCGCCGCCGGGTCCACGGCGGTTTTCAACGTCGACGAGACGTTGAGCGGCGTGGCGTCGTCGCAGGGAGCGGCGGTCCCGCTGCCGAACTCCGCCGCAGCCGCGCTGACTATGCTGGCCGTTCTGGGCCTGATCCGCATCGCTAAAAGGGGACATTCATCTTTTCGTGAATGTTCATCGCCGACTGTGCTATAGACCCGGTCCGCGCACCCATAGCTTTATCTACTTCGGCCGGGCGGCGTCAGACCGCGCGACCGTTTCCCGCAGTGCCTGAACCATTTCCCCCATCGGTGTGGCCCAATCGCCGGCGACCGGTTCGCGGAAGAGCCGCATCGTCGGATACCACGGCGAATCCGCGCGCTTGTGGAGCCAGCGGAAGTCGGTCGTGAACGGAATCAACACCCAAACCGGGCGGGCCAGCGCGCCGGTGAGATGGGCGATGGACGTGTCCACCGTCACGACGAGATCGAGATTGCGCACGAGAGCGGCGGTGTCGGCGAAATCG
>JBEKXM010000163.1:0-11961 GCA_049512115.1 Tepidisphaeraceae bacterium
GCCCGGTGCTGTTCAGGCAGCGCCGCGCGGGTTTGGGCGGGAAGCCCTTCACTATTTACAAATTTCGCACCATGATCGTCGATGCCGAGGCCAAAAAGAGGCGGCTGGAACACAAGAGCGAGCAGGACGGACCGGCGTTCAAGATCAAGCACGATCCGCGGATCACGCGGGTTGGCCGGTTCCTTCGCGAAACCAGCCTCGACGAGTTGCCGCAACTTTTCAACGTGCTGTTGGGGGACATGACGCTCGTGGGGCCTCGTCCTCTGCCGTTGGAGGAAAGCAACCGATGCGCGACCTGGCACCGACGGCGGCTTGACGTCACGCCCGGTCTGACCTGCATCTGGCAGGTCCATGGCCGCTCCAACGTCAACTTCACGGAGTGGATTCGGATGGATCGGCGCTACATCCGGTCGCGATCCCTCTGGCAGGACCTGAAGCTGATCGTCATGACCATTCCGTCGGTATTGTTGCGTCGCGGCCGGTAGCGATGGCTTTGCCCGCCGCGGATTCGGGAACTCTTCTTTTTTGTTGTCATTTGGATCGGACCATGTCAAGCGAGGTTGCATTTTCCTGGCCGCCCAAGCGGGAGCTTTTCGGGGTGGGGGTCAGCGTCACGAACTACGAGCAGGCGGTGGATGTGGTGATGGACGCCGCCGCCGCCGGCCGCGGCGGCGTCGCGGCGTTTCTCGCCGTTCACGGCATCGTCACCGCCGCGACCGACCCTGAATTCCGCCGGCACGTCAACCGCTGCCAGATTGTCGCCCCCGACGGCCAACCCGTCCGGTGGGCGCTCAATTTCTTTCACGGCGCCGGGCTGGCGGACCGGGTCTACGGCCCGGAGATCATGCGCCGCGTCTGCCGGCGCTGCGCCCAGGACGGACTGAGCGTATTCCTCTGCGGGAGCACCCGCCCGGTGCTGGCGCTGCTGGTGTCGCGGCTGCGCGAGGCGTTCCCGGACCTGAAACTCGCCGGGGTTGAATCGCCCCCGTTCCGGCCCATGAGCCCGGCGGAGAACGACGCCCTGTGCCGCCGCATCAACGACAGCGGCGCCGCCGTCGTGTTCGTCGGGCTCGGCGTGCCGCGGCAGGAAACGTTCGCCGATTCCAATCGCGACAAAATCCGCGCCGTGCAACTTTGCGTCGGGGCGGCGTTCGATTTCCTCGCCGGCAACAAAAAAACCGCCCCCGCGTTCATGCGGCGTCACGGATTGGAATGGCTGTTCCGGCTGATCCAGGAGCCGCGGCGTCTTTGGAAACGGTATCTGGTGACCAATAGCATTTTCCTGGCCTTGGTCGCGATCAATGCCGTGAGACAAATCGGCCGCCGCCGCGCCGCAATCGAGGGGGCCCCATGACCGCGGCGCTGAACCTGTCTCCCATTCGATCGACCTCCACGGTGTTCCGCAAGGGATTTTGGGCGGTGGCGGACCAGGGGTTGTTCGCCGGCTCCAATTGCATCGTCAATCTGATGCTCGCGCGCTGGCTGTCGCCGATGGAATACGGCGCGTTCGTCACCGCGTTCGCGGCGTTTTTGGGGCTTGGAGTGATCCACACCTCCCTGCTCACCGAGCCGATGCTGGTCTTTTCCTCGGACCGCTACCGCGACCAACACCGGCACTATTTCGGCGTGTTGCTGTATTGGCATTTGCTGGTGTCGCTCGGGGCGTCGTTGATCCTGGCGCTGGGCGGATGGTATCTCGGATTCCGGGGCCAGGCGGCCCTGGCCGGCGCGCTGTACTGGTTTGCCGCCGCGGGTCCGTTCATTCTCTTCCTCTGGCTGATGCGGCGGACGTGCTACGGGCAGTTCAACCCCCGGCGCGCCGCCATGGGCGGCGTGGGATATCTCTTCCTCATGATGACGGGCCTGGCCCTGTCGCACGTGCTGGGAACGCTGAGCATCGGAATGGCGCTGACGATCATTGCCGTCAGCAGCCTCGTGGCCGGAGTGGGGCTGGGAATCGGGCAGGTGGATTTGCGTCCGCCGCGCGCCCTGATCCGCGACGTGACCGCCCAGCACCTGCGCTACGGACGCTGGGCCACCGCGACGCAAATCCTCGGGTTCATTCCCGGCAATATCTATTACTTCCTGCTTCCGGCGATGGCCAGCCTGGAACAATCCGGCGCGCTGCGGGCGCTGACCAACCTTTTCATGCCCCTGCTCCAGGCCAGCACCGCCCTGTGCATGCTTCTCCTTCCCGCTTTCGTCCGAACCCAGGGCACCGTCGAGGGAAAACGTCTGCATCGCCTGTCGCTTCTGGTGCTGGCGGGAACCCCGGTGATCTACTGGATTGTCCTTGGAATGTTCGACCGCCGCGTCGTGATGCTCGTTTACGGCGGGAAATACCTGGAGTATTCCGGATTGCTGTGGGTCCTGGGGCTTCAACCGATCATCGGCGGGATGTGCGGCGTCTACGGCGCGCTGCTGCGGGCCAGGCAGAAGATGAACGCCGTCTTCTGGGGCGGGGTCGTCGCCGCGATCGCCGCCGTCATACTGGGCATCACCATGACCCGGCGCTTCGGACTGGCCGGCGTTTGCTGGAGCATCGTCATTACCTACGGTCTGCATCATGTCACCCTCTGGCTCTTCAGCCGGCCCATGATGCGGGACCGAACCCCGTTGCCGGACGTTGAATTGGCGGAGAACCTGATCGAAGCGGCATAGCCAAGCGAACCAATGATCTCCATGTTCTTCACAAAATTCTCGGCATGGGTCACTGCGACAGCGGCGGCGGCGCACCTGACGCCGACGTTCCACCGGCGAAAAAAACATTTCCACCCCGATTCCGCCAAGCCGGCGCGCTCCGCGCTCCGCGTGCTTTTCCTCTATCGGGATTTGCCGTTTCACGGGGGAATCCCCCGGTGCCTGCTGTATCTGGCGAGGGCTTTCGATCACCTCAGGATGGATCTTCACGTTGCCAGCATGATCGAGCCGTCAGCCTCCATGCGCGATGCGTTTGAGGCCCTGCAAGTCGAACCGTCCTGGCTTGGGGACAACGGATACCTTTCGCCGGCGCGGCGTCTTCGGCGGCTGGTGGAAGAGAAGGACATCGACGTCGTGGTCGCCACGACGTTCAAAACCTACCTCTGCACCAAGTGGGCCGTGCGCGGAAGCAATGTCGGCGTGGTTTTCTGGGTCCATGCCGTTCGCGGAGTCATCAATGGTCCCATTCGCCGTGCCCTGGTCTGGTTGCTCTGCAGGAATGATCCGATGCTCTTTGTTTCGCGCGCGGTTCGGGATGCGCATCTTCCGGCCAACCATCGCGGCCCCGCCCAGATCATCTACAACGGCGTCGAGGACGTGGCGGGCGACCGCTGCCACAAACCGTATGGCCCGGAGATGCGCCAAGCCCTGGGATTGCCCGCGGACGCACTGGTCCTGGCGTATGTCGCGGAGTTCGTCCCCTGCAAGGACCATCCCGCCGCGATCAATGCGATGCACGAGTTGGCGCGGCGGCGCGTCAACGCGCACCTGCTGCTGATCGGAACCGGCGAAAAGATTGAATTTGCCCGCGCTCTGGCCGCCCGCGGACCCGCCGCCGAGCGAATCCATTTTCTCGGCGCCCGATCCGACGTGCGGCGGATTCTCGGTATCGTGGACGTTTACCTTCATCCCGGACGCGAGGAGGGATTCGGCCTGGCCATCGCCGAAGCCATGCTCGCCGGGCTTCCTCTCGCCGGGGCGCGCGAGGGCGCGTTGACGGAATTGATCGAATCGGGAAAGACCGGCGTGCTATTCAATCCGGGCGACGCGCCGGACCTGGCGGATAGCGTCGTCTTCCTCGCCGCCGACCGCGAACGAGCACGGCGGATCGGGGCCGCCGCCCGCCAATTCTGTCTCGAAACATTCGACGTCGAAAACTTTGCCGACGCCATTACCCGGTTCCTCGAAGACTGCTTTTCCCCGGCGGCCGGGCAGAGGCGCCGGGCGCAGATCGAGCCCCAAACCGCCGGAGCACACGGATGACATCGCTTGGGGACCGATATCTTCGCGTCCTTTGCATCCTGCTGCTCGGCTATGCGCTGATGGGCAAGGGATTCGCCTACATCGGGATCGCGCCGTTGTACGTGGGCGAACTGACGATGGTCTGGGGCGTGGTGGTCCTGTTTTGCAGCGAGAACTGGAGCCGCGTCCTGCGAACCGCCTGGTTCTGGCCCCTGTTCGCGCTGATGATCTGGGGAGCGATCAGGACGGTTCCGTTTCTGGCAACCTACGGCACCGACGCGCTGCACGATGCGGCGATGTGGATTTGGGGAACGTTCGCCGTCGTGCTGGCCAGCCTTCTGGCCGCCGAACCACGCCGATTGGCCTTCCTGGAAAAAAAGTTCCGGACGTTCGCGGTTCTGGTCCTCATCCTCGCACCGATTTCCTATTGCATCTCGATCTTTGCCGATGCGTATCTCCCCAATGCCCCCTGGGCGGACGTGCCGTTCGTTCTGGTCAAGGGGGGCGATCTGGTGGTTCATCTTTGCGGGATATTCGCATTCTTCGTTCTGCTGGGGGGACCGCAGATGGGGTTTGTCGTGCCCATGATGATCGTCCACCTCGTCCTGTATTTCACCGGCCGCGCCTCCATGGTGACCTTTGGATCGTGCAGCGCCATCGCCACCGCGCTGCGCCCCCAATCCGCGCTGCCGTGGCGATTGTTTCCCGCCCTGGTCATCGGCGTCACGCTGCTGTGGGTGTTCAATATCCAGATCCAGACCACGATCCATGATCCGGGGCGCATCGTCTCCGCCGAGCAGATCATCGACAACGTCCAAAGCATCTTCTCCGATTCCGACAACGAAAACCTCGACGGCAGCCGGGAGTGGCGGCTGCTTTGGTGGAACACGATCGCGGATTACACTCTCCACGGGAATTATTTCTGGAAGGGCAAAGGCTTCGGAATCAATCTCGCCGATGACGACGGGTTCCAGGTCGAAGCCGATCACAGCCTGCGCAACCCCCACAACGGACATCTCACCATGCTCGCCCGCGGTGGAGTGCCCATGCTGGTCCTTTGGGTCGTCTGCCAGTCCACGCTGGGATATGGGTTGATCGGGTCGGCCTGGTCGGCGCGGCGGCGCGGAGATCGCCGCTGGTTTGGGCTGCTGGCGTTTCTGTTCATCTATTGGCTGGCGTTTCTCATCAACGCCTCCTTCGACGTATTCCTGGAAGGGCCGGTCGGGGGCATCTGGTTCTGGTGCGTTTACGGCACGGGGATCGGGGCGGTCTGGATTTACCGGAATTGCCCGCAGGCCCTGCGCGAAGCGCCCATCGCCGGCGCCGAGGAACTGGCCGCCGAACGTATGGCCGGTGGAGGGCAAGCCCTCCACGTCCAACGCAAAACCCGGGCGCTGGAATTATGCGCGTCCTGATTTGCCACAACTTCTACCGGCAACCCGGCGGCGAGGATCAGGTCTTCGCGGCCGAAACGGAATTGTTGCGGCGATTCGGCCACGACGTCGAAACCCATGCGGTGCATAACGATCAGGCCGAATCACGGGGCCGGTTGAAACTGGCCGCGGCGACGGTATGGAACGGCGCGGCCGCAGGGGAGATCGCCCGTCGGGCCTCGCGCCATCGCGCTCAGATCGTTCATTTCCACAACACGTTTCCGCTGTTTTCGCCGGCGGTGTATTCGGCGGCGAGGAAGACGGGCGCGGCGGTCGTGCAGACGCTGCACAATTACCGCCTGATCTGCCCCAGCGCGACGCTGTTCCGCGACGGCAAGCCCTGCGAGAAGTGCCTGGGCCGATTGCCGCTGCCCGGCGTGGCGCACGGGTGCTACCGCGGCAGCCGCGCCGTCACCGCGGTCGCCGCCGCCATGCTCGGGTTCCACCGCGCCCTGCGAACCTATGCCGATCAGGTCGATGCGTACATCGCGCTGACCCGATTCGCGCGCGACAAATTCCTCGCCGCCGGATTCGACGGCCGGCACATTCACGTCAAGCCGAATTTTCTCGATCCCGACCCCGGTGAAGGCTCCGGCGACGGGGGGTTCGCGCTGTTCGTCGGGCGGCTCACCGAGGAGAAGGGGATTCGCCCAATGCTGCAAGCGTGGAAGAAGATCGGCTCGGCGATGCCGCTGAAAATCTGCGGGGACGGCCCGCTGGCCGCGGTCGCCGCCGTGGAGGGCAAGCCCTCCACCGACCCGCACGTCGAATGGCTCGGCCGCCGGCCGCTTTCGCAAGTCATCGACCTGATGGGCCGGGCGTCCCTCCTGGTCTTTCCGTCGCTGTGGTACGAGGGATTTCCCCGCACGATCGTGGAATCATTCGCTCGCGGAACGCCGGTGGTGGCCAGCGATCTGGGCTCCATGCGGGAGCTGATTCAAACCGGCCGAACCGGGGCATTGTTCGATCCGGGCGACCCCGACAGCCTCGCCCGGGCGGTGCTATGGCTCCGGCAGAATCCAACCGCGTTGGCGCAGATGCGCCGCGAAGCTCGCCATGAATTCCTGTCGAAATACGATTCCGCCCGGAACCACCGGATGATGCTGGAGATTTATCACCAGGCGACGGCCCGGCGTGCCGGGGCCGACGAACCCGAACTCGTCGCCGCGACGTGAACTTCCCGCAGGCCAACCGCATTCTCGCACGAACCCCCTCTCCCGGAGTACCGGGAGAGGGGAAGAAGAGCGGCGACGTGATTCTCCCGCTGCGCCGACTTGAACTATTTCCATTCATTCACGACGATTTGGACAAGGAAGTACTTTGGCGGGTACTTTGGGAAGTCCGTTGAAACGATTTTCGCGGTTCATTTTGGGTATCATGGTAGTCGGGGCGCTGTACGTTTTGATTTTCGGACCGCGCTCCGAGCCGTCGTTGCCGCCGGGACGCCAGGGCGATCTGGTTCTTCACTATTGGGAGAAATGGTTGGGCAAGGAAGCGGAGGCGATGCAGCAGATCGTCGATGACTTCAACAACAGCGTCGGCGCGAGAAAACACATCTACGTGGAAATGATGTCGATGAGCGACATCGATCAAAAGACGCTGGTGGCGACGGCGGGCGGCGTGCCCCCCGACATCGCCGGGCTTTGGGATCCCATGGTCGTCCAATTAGGAAGCCTCAACGCCCTGGAACCGTTGGAAGATTTGGCCAAGGCGCACGGAATCACCCAGGGGTATTACCGGCCGGTTTTTTGGAATGGATGCCATTTCAACGGCCATCTTTACGCGCTGGTGAGTACGCCGGCGGCGGTGGCGCTGATTTACAACACGCGGATTTTCCATGAAAACGCCGGGAAACTTCGGGCGGCGGGTTTGGACCCGGATCGCCCGCCGCAAACCATCGACGAGCTGGATCGCTATGCCGATGTGCTGACGGAATTCGTGACCGACGCGCAGGGCCAGCGGCGCGTCCGCCGCGCCGGTTACCTGCCGATGCCCCCGGATTTCGATTGGTACGTCACCAGCATCCCGTTGTGGTTTGGCGATAATGAATGGGATGCGTCCGCCCGGAGGTTCACCCTGACGGATCCGGCGGTGTTGCGGGCGTTCCAATGGCTGGAAAGTTTTCCGCGCAGGCTGGGCAAGGACGCGGTCAGCGAATTTTCCACAAGCCAGGGCGGTTTCAATTCCCCGCAAAATTCCTTCATCGCGGGAACGCTGGCCATGGAGATGCAGGGGCCGTGGATGGCCAATTACATTCATATCCTGCGTCCCTCGATGGACCACGATTGGGCCGCCGCCCCGTTTCCTTCGGCCGTCCCCGGGCTTAAGAACGTCACGTATTGTCCTTTCGACGCGCTGATGATCCCGCGCGGGTGCCGGCATGTCGCCGAGGCTTTTGAATTCATCGCCTTCGTCAATCAACCCGATGAGATGGAAAAGCTCTGCACGTTGCATTGCAAGAATTCGCCGCTGACGGAAGTGAGTTGGAATTTCCTGCATCACCATCCGAATCCCTACATCGGCGTATTTGAAGACCTCTCCGCCAGCCCCAACGCGCACGTGACCATGCAATGCCCGATCGCCCACGAAGCGGGGGCGGAGTTGACGGCGATCGTGCAGGGCGTGCTGGCGCTGGAACTCGATCCGAAACCCGCGCTGGAACGGGCTCAGACCCGGCTCCAGGCAAAGTACGAGGAGTTCGAAACCAATCTCAATCGCCGGATGCGCCAATGACCGTCACCCGCGGAGAATTTCGAAATCTGCTCAAGGGCCTGGCGTTCCTCTCACCCTGGCTCGTCGGTTTCGCCGCGTTCATGTTTCTGCCGATCGTTTTGTCGCTGTATTACAGCCTGTGCGATTACAATCTGCTTCAGGGTCCGGCGTTCATCGGGACGAGAAATTACCGTGGGCTGCTGAACGACGGCGTGTTCTGGCGATCGTTGCGGGTGACGCTGTTGTACGCGGCGATATCCGTGCCGATGGGGCTGCTGGTTTCCCTCGGCGTGGCGCTGCTGCTCAACGTCAGGCTCCGCGCCCAGCCGATCTTCCGAACCCTCATTTTCTTGCCGTCGCTGGTGCCGACCATCGCTTCGGCCATTCTCTGGAAATGGATGTTCAACCAGCGTCTGGGGATCATCAATCGGGTTCTGGGGCCGTTGCTGGGCTGGCTTCACCAACCCGCCCCGCCCTGGCTCGATCAATCCAAATGGGTTGTGCCTTCCGGCCGCCGAACTCGACGGCGCAAGCCCCGTCCAGCGGCTTCTCAACGTCACCTTGCCCATGATCTCTCCGGTGATCTTCTTCAACCTCATCATGGCCATCATCGGAATCCTCCAGGTCTTCGACACTCCGTTCATGATGACCGCGGGCGGCCCCAATCGCGCCAGCTATTTCTACACCTACTATCTCTACGACAATGCGTTCACGTATCTGAAGATGGGCTATGCCAGCGCCATGGCGTGGATTCAATTGCTCCTGGTCCTGGCGTTGACGGGCATCGCATTCTGGTCCAGCAAGCGCTGGGTTCACTATCAGGGCAAATGACCGGCAGACGCGCAAACATTCTCTCCCGCCTGGCGACGTACGCGGCGCTGATCGTCATCTGCGCCCTGGCGATGTTTCCCCTTTTGTGGATGATCTGCACCAGCCTCAAGCCCGATTGGCAGATCGTGCAATTCCCCCCCCGCTGGATTCCGGAGCAACTGGCATGGCGCAATTACAAGCTGGCGGTATCCAGCGAATCGACCCATTTTCCGCTCTGGACGCGAAACACCCTGATCATCGCGATCCTGGCGGTCATCGGCACGACGTTTTCCAGCGCGGTGGTCGCCTACGGATTTGCCCGAATCCGCTTCCCCGGCCGCTCGGCGCTGTTCACGCTCATGCTCAGCACCATGATGATTCCTTTCCCCGTTACGATGGTTCCGTTGTTCAGCATCTTCGTCTGGCTGGGGAAACATACTCCGATCCAATGGCTGGGCACGACCAGGCCGCTGTGGTTCCCGGCGTGGTTCGGCTCGGCGTTCAGCATCTTCTTGTTGCGGCAATTTTTCACCACCATTCCGGATGAATTGTCCGAAGCCGCCCGCATCGACGGGTGTTCCGAATGGGGAATCTTCTGGCGAATTATTCTTCCGCTTTCGCGACCGGCGCTTTCCGTGGTCGCCCTTTTCACCTTCATGTGGGCCTGGCGCGATTTTCTGGGTCCGCTTATCTTCCTCCAGCGACCCACCCAATACACGTTGTCATTGGGGCTTCAAACCTTCCAATCGCAGCACGGCAGCACGCCGTGGAACCAGCTCATGGCCGCCAGCGTGCTGGTCATTCTCCCGGTGCTGGTGCTCTTCTTCATCGCGCAAAAGACGTTCATTGAAGGGATTGCGACCACGGGAATGAAAGGGTAGCCCTGGTTATCGGACGTGGACCGGAAACTTGCGTTAAAACCGTCGCGATCTAACCTGGGGGGTCCATTCAATCCGATGAGGGTTGCAGGACGTATGTCTATTGGATGAAGGAGCTTGTCGGCAGGGAGTCACATGATCGGGGAATTTGCCTATTCGTTGAACGGTGAACATTACCGCGGCGCCTATCTCACGCGAGAAGAAGCGCTGGCGGAGGCAATCGACGCGGCCAGGCGCTGCGACGATTCGCCGCAGATGGTTTATGTCGCACGCCGCGTCCCGGCCGACCCCATGGCCTCGGGCCACGCACGCATCGTCCTGGCCAACATGTCGGCCCGCGCCCGTGAGGAGTTTGGCGATTCCGCCTCTTCCTATCTCAGCGGCCTGGCCAGGCAATCCGTCGAAAATCTCGATAAATCCCTGGAACTGGTCATCCGGGGCTGGCTGGAACACAACGAACTTCTCCCCACATTCGGCAAGATTGAAGCCATCGGCGAATACCCCGTGCCCAGCCCCTCGTCCGAACGTCCCAGCGACGATTGCCGCGAAGTCCAACAAATCGGCGTGGCGGGCGATTAGCCCGGATTATTCGCCGCGAAGGACGCCCAGCGCTGGCTGTGCCCGCAACCCAAATAGTTTAACCGAGAAGAGTTTTACCGCGAAGACGCGAAGGGCGCGAAGTTGCGCGAAGCGGAGCGAAGAAGCGAAGTTACGCCAAGTCAGAATGATAATTCTTCGCGCAACTTCGCGCTCTTCGCGTCTTCGCGGTAATGTTTTTTGGTTGCGGCCATGCCGCGCTGGGCGCCTTCGCGGTTAAACTCTTTGGGTTGCGGGCAAAATTCCGCCGGGGCCCCGTCATTCGGATTTCGGATTTGGAGTTTCCTCCCACTTCCCCTTGCCCCCGGTTTTGTCCACGGCTATTTTCGTTGGCTGAATACCGGAGAATTCACTGCCCATCCGAGTGACTGTCTGGCACGAATATCGCCACGAAAAAAAGGACCCCCAGGTCGCCGAGGTCTACCCGCGGGGAATTCACGAGGCCATCGCTTCGCATCTGCGCAAATCCTCCGATCTGCTGGTTCGCACGGCCACGCTGGACGAGCCGGAGCACGGCCTGAGCGACGACGTTCTCCAAAACACCGACGTGATGACCTGGTGGGGCCACATGGCCCACAGCGACGTCAAAGACGCCATCGTCGAAAAAGTCCATCGCCGAGTCCTGGCGGGAATGGGCCTGGTCGTCCTGCACAGCGGCCACTTTTCCAAGATTTTCAGGCGGCTGATGGGCACCACCTGCGACCTCAAATGGCGAGAGGAACTCAACGAACGGGAAATCCTCTGGGTCACTCGGCCCGGACACCCCATCGTCCGCGGCATCGACGATCATTTCATCATCCCCCGCGAGGAAATGTACGGCGAGTTCTTCGACGTCCCCGAGCCGGAATGCACCTTCCTCATCAGCAGTTTCGGCGGCGGCGAAGTCTTCCGCAGCGGCTGCACCTGGACCCGCGGCCTGGGCCGAATCGTCTATTTCCGCCCGGGGCACGAAACGTTCCCAACCTATCACGATGCCAACGTTCTGAGGATCATCGAGAACGCCGTCCGCTGGTCCGCGCCTACGCTAAATCCCGCCCCATTGACCTTCGGCAATCGAAAACTGGGGTGGGTCGATAAAAAGTAATTTGGCCGCCCCTTCTTCCCCGCCGCTGGCGCTGCAAAAGTTTCGGCTTGCTCACGGCTTAGCGCCATCTATACTTAACCCCCGCCGCATTTGGCGCCAGGAGTTATTCATGCCTTCATATACCACCGGTGACATCCGAAACATTGTTCTCGTCGGCCACGGAGGCTGCGGAAAGACCTCCCTGATCGATTCCATGCTATTCGCCAGCGGCACGATCAATCACAAGGCCTCCGTCACCGACGGCAGCAGCGCCAGCGATTTCGAAAAGGAGGAGAAGGAACACGGCCATTCGATCTATACCGCCATCCTCCACTGCGATCATCTGGGCAAACGCATCAACGTCATCGACACCCCCGGCAGCCCGGATCTGATCGGCAGCGCCATCGCCGCCCTGCCCGCCGTCGAAACGGTCGTCGTCGTCATCAGCGCCCAATCCGGCATCGAGGTCGTCTCGCGCCGAATGATGGAAATCGCCCGATCGCGCAATCTGCCCCGCGCCATCGTC
>JBEKXM010000164.1:0-12624 GCA_049512115.1 Tepidisphaeraceae bacterium
GTCCGGATGGAACTTCCTCGCCATCTTCCGGAACGCCGCTTTGATCTCGTCCCCCGACGCCGTCCGCGAAACTCCCAGAACGTCGTAATAATCCCGTTTTGCCATAGTCGTACGCAATCTTAGCATCGCCCGTTACTCGTTCAATTTCAATCCCGAAAGCCCGCGGATGGCCATCCGTGGGTTCTCCCAGCCGAACTGCCCCACGACCAAAAATCCCCCCGCCTTGTCCCAGCCTCCTTCACCCGTTAGCATACCCCCACTGGAGAACCCATCCGTGGCCAAATCTGAGCCGATTGAAGTGGAAGCCACCGTCACCACCGCGTTGCCCAACGCCATGTTCAAGCTGCGCCTCGATCAGGGCGGCCAAACGCGCGAGATTCTCGGCCACGTCTCCGGCAAAATGCGCAAGCATTTCATCCGCATCCTTCCCGGCGACAAGGTCAAGGTCGAGCTTTCCCCCTACGACCTGACCCGCGGCCGCATCGTCTTCCGGCAAAAGTAGCGCGCATGCCCCCTCACAATTCCACCACCCGCAGGCTTCGCGCCGCCGGCACTTCCGCCACCAGGTCATACCCCCGCGACCCCGACACCTTCGCCCTCACCATCTTCCCCGCATGAAGCTCCGGCCCACTCACGATCGTCGCCGAATCAATCTCCGGCGCCTGCCCGCCGGTCCTTCCAATCCATTGCCCCTTCTTCTCCGAAGCCCGATCGATCAGCACCTCCACTTTCTTCCCGATCTTCTCCCGGGCCTTGGCAAACGCGATCTCCTGCTGCGCCAGCATCAACTCTTCCACTCTCGCCTTTTTCACCGATTCGGGAATCTGCCCTTCCATTCTCCCCATCGCCGTCCCCGGCTCGGCGCTGAACGCGAACACTCCCATCATGTCAAACCCAAACTCCCGCACGAATTCCACCAGTTCCCGATGCTGACCATCCGTTTCCCCCGGCGAGCCCGCGATGAACGTCGTCCGGATCGTTATCCCCCCAACCCATTCCCTCAGCTTCCCCAGCAACGTCTCAATCTGCCGCCGAGTCGCTCTCCGCTTCATCACCGTCAGCATTTCATCGTTGATGTGTTGAAGCGGCATGTCGATGTACCGCGCCATCCGCTCGCTTTGCCCCAGTGCCCGGATCATCTCGTCCGTGAAGCACGACGGATACGCGTACATCAGCCGCAGCCAATGCACGTCCCTCAATTCCTTGTCCAGTGTCTTGATCAGCCCCGCCAACCCCGGCTCATACCCGATATCCCTTCCATAGCTGGTCGTATCCTGTCCGATCAGGTTCAGTTCCACCGCTCCATCCGCCGCCAGTTCCCGCGCCTCCGCCAGAATGTGCTCGATCGGTTTGGATCGCATCGGTCCGCGGATCGACGGGATCGTGCAGAATGCGCATCCCTGGTTGCACCCTTCGCTGACCCGCAGAAACGCGTAATGCCGCGGCGTCAGCCGCATCCGCCCCCGGTCATCCTCAAACACCCTCGCCGCCGGAGCATCCCCACCCAGCCGCCGCGATAGATCGTGATACTTCCCCAAAAAATGTCCATCTCTTCCGGCGTTCCCCGTTCCCCGAACCGCCTCCACGATGTGGTCCCGGTCGAACACACCCACCAGCCGGTCGATCCCCGGCGCCTCGGCCAGCAATCGCGTCTTATGCCGCTGCACCAGACATCCCGCCACCACCACCCGTCGGCATTTCCCCTTTTCCTTCAGCCGGATCGCTCGATGAATCTCCCCCATCGATTCCACTTTTGACGCTTCCAGAAATCCGCAGGTGTTGATGACGATCGCATCCGCCTCCTCCGCATCCGCCGTCACCACCAGTCCGTCGCTGGCCAATAATCCCAGCATCCGCTCGCTGTCCACAAGGTTTTTGGGACAACCCAGGCTCACCAACGCGATGGTTTGAATCTCATCCGCCATACAGTTGTCGCCTACCATACCCTCCCCGGTCACAGTTACGCCAGAGCCACCTCCTACTTTGTCGCGGTGTTAATACCGCCTAACTTCAACGTCTATAAGGACATGGGGAAATTGAGGTTAAGTGAATAATCAACATGAACTTGCATGCAAAGTTGAAACCACTCACTTATCCTGATAAACTCATTCTTATGGCGGTGCGCGAGAAAATTCGTCGACACTCTCATATTCGAAAGCCCGGAACCGGTCGGGCAAGCCGCCCATCCCTCAGGCATCGCAAACCGGTCATGATCGAACTCAAAAAAAGCCGCCATCATGCCCCGGCCCCGAAATCTTCAAGGCCCATCTATAGCTACAGCAAGGCCTTACGATTCATTTCCACCCTGAGCGATTTCGAGCGACTTCGCATTGTCCGCTACAACTCGGAAAATTTCAACCTCGAACGCATGCGCACCTTGCTCAAGCGCCTGGGCAGTCCCCAGGATCGCTTCCGATCGGTGCACGTTGCCGGAACTAAAGGCAAGGGCAGCACTTGCGCTATGATCGCGGCCATGCTCCAAGCCAACGGCTACAAGGTCGGCCTCTACACCAGCCCTCATCTCATCGACGTTCGCGAGCGGATCGTCATCAACGGTGAAATGATCCCCCAAGCCAACTTCGCCCGACTGGTTCACCTTCTGGAGCATTGGGTCGCTCGCATTAAGCCCACCCCAACCTACTTCGACGTCCTCACCGCCGTCGCCTTCAAATACTTCGCCGACAACAAGGTTGATATCGCCGTCATCGAAACCGGCCTCGGTGGCCGCCTCGACAGCACCAACGTCATTCGCCCCGAAGTCACCGCCATCACCAGCATCAGCCACGACCACAATGCCCAGCTTGGCCCGACACTCACCCATATCGCCACCGAAAAGGCCGGCATCTTCAAGCACGGCATCCCCGCCCTCAGCGTCGCTCAGGACCCCGAGGCCGAAGCCGCCCTCAAAAAAATCGCCGAAAAGGTCGGCGCTCCACTCGATTTCACCGGCCAGACCATTGAGTTCAGCTATCGCTTCGAATCCAGCCGCATGCTCGGACCCCACAACCGCGTCTGCCTCACCACCCCCAACAGCAAGTTCGAGCACCTGGCCGTTCCCCTCATCGGCGAGCACCAGGCCATCAACTGCGGCCTGGCCCTGGCGGTCATCGACCGTCTCAAATCCCGCGGCATCGCCATCAACGACGCCCGCGCCCTCGACGGTCTTTCCAAGGTCTCCGTCGCCGGCCGAATGGAGATGGTCTGCCAAGTCCCCCGCGTCATCGTCGACGGCGCACACAACGCCGCCAGCCTCGACGCCGCCATGAAAGCCATCGGCCAGCACATCCCCTATGACTCCATGGTTGTCATCTTCGGTTGTTGTGGCGACAAAGACGTCCCCGGAATGCTCGACCGCATCACCAGCGGCGCCGACAAGGTCATCTTCACCCACATCGACAACGTCCGCTCCGCCAATCCCCACGAATTGGCCGCCCGTTACGTCGAACTTTACGGCAAGATGGCCCAGGTCGCCGACAGCCTTCAAGACGCCCTCGACATCGCCTACCGCGCCGTCACCAAGGAAGACATCATCTGCATCACCGGCAGCTTTTATCTGGTCGGCGAAGCCAAAAAACTTTTCGCCGCCAAAGCCGCCGCCGCCCAGCTAGCCCAATCCCCGCGCAATTAGTTTCAGTTTAGCCGCGTCGCTTGCGACGCGTTCGAGTTCAAGGGTTCAAAGGTTCAAAGCTTCATTGAACCTTTGAACCCTTGAACCTTGAATCCAGCATCGTCGCTGTAAAGGTACATCCCGTTCCCGTCGCTATCCCAACGGCAACCCCCGCGCCAGCCCCAGATAATTCTCATAATTCCCCCGCACCTCCCGCATCGAATCCCCGCCGAACTTCTCCAGCATTGCCCGCGCTATCTCGAACGCCACCACGTTCTCCATGATCACCGACGCCGCCCCGATCGCCGAAACGTCCGACCGTTCCCATCCCGCTTCCGATGGCTGCTTGGTATTCAGATCCACGCTCATCAGCGGCTTGCCCAGCGTGCTGATCGGCTTCATCGCCCCGCGCACCACCACCGGCTTGCCGTTGGTCATCCCTCCTTCCAATCCTCCCGCGTTATTGCTCCCGCGCACGAATCCCAACGCCGCCGTCCCTTTTTTCGCCGGATCAAATCCGACAATCTCCCGTCCCACGTCATGCAGCTTCCCAATCCTATCGGGCATCCGAAAACGTGCGCTTCCACGATCCCGCCCGCCGTGTCCTTGGCCATCTTCTGCTCGTTGATGAATTGCCGCATCTCCTCATCGGAGGATGGATCGGGACAATAAAGTTCCGACGCATCCCGCTTCTTCAGCATCTCCCGCCAATTCTCTTCGGTAACGACGAACTTCCCCTGGGCCGGTCCCACGGCACGCACGAACCCGAAAACCTCGATCCCAAACTCCCGAAGAAAGCACCGCGCCAGCGCCCCGGCCGCCACCCGCGCCGCCGTCTCCCGAGCGCTCGCCCGCTCCAGCGTCAGCCGGCAATCCGTCGTCAGCCATTTCACCGATCCCGCCAAATCCGCATGCCCCGGCCGCGGCCGATGCAGCGCCGGCGTCGCCGCGAGATCATCCAATCTCGCATCCTTGTTAACAATTTCGATTGCGATCGGCGACCCGATGGTCTTCCCCAGCCTCACCCCGCCGAGGAATTCCGCATGATCCGTCTCGATTTTCTGCCGTCCCCCGCGTCCATACCCCCCTTGCCGCCGCCGCAGCTCCCCATCGATGAACGCCTGATCGACCGTGACTCCTTCCGGCAATCCCTCCACCAGCGCGATCAGCGCTTTGCCATGCGATTCGCCCGCGGTGCGGAAAAACAGTCGTTCCATGATTGGCGAATATTATCCGCGGAATGCAACCCCCGCAAAGAACCCCCGCGGAGAATCGAAATAACCGGGACAGCTCTGATTTAATCGGGATGGCCCTGAATCGAAATAACCGGGACAGCTCTGAATTAATCGGGATGGCCCTGAACTCTGAAATCAGCGGAGTATTGGGACGCAAGGTCTGTCCCGTTTATGGCTTGCGGGTTCGGAGAATTCAGGCTGACCGCGGATTACGCGGATCAGGAAGAGTGAATTCATTCCGTTTCTCATTCGCGCTGCAATCCATCAAAATCTTCGCACGCTGCGCAAATTTCCAGCGCGGATTATTTACCGCCCGCTGCGCTAGAGGTCGCCGAGGACGCGGAGAAATGCACGTTTGCCACAGATGAAGACCGATGGACACGGATGAAATGCGAAGAATTTTGCGTTGAATTATCTGCGTCGATCTGATTTTCATCTGGGGTCCCGCCGCTTCAACGGCGGATCCCGTGGCGATCATCCTCCCTCTTCTTCTCAGCGATCTCTGCGATCTGGAGCGAAGCGGGCGGTAAATCTGCGTTTTCCTGCTCGCCGTTGCGTTGGGGGTTGCAACAAAATGCCTGCGGTTGCATTCCATTCTGGTTGCGGCTACGCCGCGCCGGGCAATCCGCGGTTCAATTTTCTTTCGCGTAATTCCCCGGGCGACCGGATTTGCGCGTTTCCCTTTTCCTCCCCGGCGATTATTCTATTCCTCTCAGCGGCGGGACGGCCTGCCGCGGTTTCGTTCAACAACAAAAGGACACCCCCATGCCCCGTCTGAGAACCCTGCAAAAATCCCAAGCCGGCCCCAAATCTCAAACTTTGATGGCCGATCTGGAATCCAAAAAAATGCTGCTGAACATTTTCCGCGGCATGGCCAACAGCCCCGTCGTTCTCGACGCCTATCTCAAATTCAGCGGAGCTCTCCAACAGGGCAAGCTCGACGCCAAAGTCCGCCATGCCATTGCCTTGGCCGTCGCCCAAACCAACGGCTGCGCCTATTGCCTGGCCGCCCACACCATGCTGGGAAAAGGCGCCGGCCTCGACGATGCCGCCATTCGCGATGCCCGGCTCGGCAAGTCCGCCGACCGAAAGACCAATGCGGCCGTATCCCTGGCGCGTCAGGTCCTCGCCGGCCACGGTAACGTCTCCGACGCCGATGCCAGCGCCGCCCGGTCCGCCGGACTCGACGATGGCGACATCGCCGAGGTCATCGCCAACGTCGCTCTGAATCTCTTCACCAACTATTTCAACAATTTCAACCAATCCGAGGTTGACTTACCCAAAGTGCCCGTCAAAATCGCTTGAAATTGCCCAAAGTTCTGTTTTCATATAATCTTAAGGTCCATGGCTTTCCGCAATTTTTTTCTCGCCAGCCCGCTAATTGCGGTGGACGATCATGGATAACTTGGTTAATGTTACCTCAACTAACAGGTCGCTCCGGGCACTCTCTTGGTACGCATTGCTGATTCGCCCTGCCAGGAGATTGCTGGAATCTGGTCGCTACTGACTCATGCCATGACACGATCCTTCGATACCATTCCGGACGAGACCGGCCGTTCGGCCGAACCGCCCAAGCCCTCGGTTCCCGTGATGTCCGTCTGTCCGTTTTGCGGCGCGATCGCCGAAAAAAATGACGGGCCCTGCCCACGATGCAAAATGGAAAACAGCGCCGTCACGCGCCAAGCCACGCGCGCTCGCATCGGGCCCTGGTACATCATGCAGTCCCGAAACCCCTCCGCCCCGGGGATGAAATTCAACACCCTCCTGGCCTTGATCCGCAAGGGCCAGATCACCCCACGATCCGTCATTCGCGGGCCGACGACCTTTCAGCTCTGGCGGTTCGCCGCCCGCGTGAAGGGCATCAGCCGCGAGTTTGGCCTTTGCTATTCCTGCGGCGCCGAGCTTCAGCGCACCAGCACCTTCTGCCCGCGCTGCTCTCGTTCCCAGGAGCTTCCGCCCAATCCCGACGTTCTGCTCGAGACCGAGCCCCAGCCCGCCAAGACCGTCTATCGCGAACTCAGCTCGCGCCCGCCCGTCCCCGGTGAGGCCGCGCCGGAATCCCAGCCCGCCGTTGCCCGGCCGTCCCAGCCTGCACAACCCGAGCCGATTCGACCAACCCAGATTCCCTCCGCCGCTGAAACCATGGCCGAACTCGCCCAAATCCCCTCCCCTCACGATGCTCCGGCCGCGCTTCAGTCCCGGCCCCGCCAGCGGCCTCAGGAGGGCGTGCTTACGCCCCGCGAACTCGCCGCCGCTTTCTCTCTTCAATACGATCCCAACATGGATGTCCCCGGCGCGCGCCGTCGCCGCGGACGCCCAAAAGGTCTTCTCGTCGCCGCCGTCCTTCTTCTTGCCGTCGGCGCCGCCGTCTCCACCTTCTATTTCGTCCCTTCGCTGCGGCAAAGATTTATCGCCTGGATTCAAGATTCCTCTCCCGCGCCCGGAGGTGTCACCGGCTCTTCTCTCAGCCAGTCAACTCAACAAAAACCTTTGCCCGATCCGACCATCGACTGGATGACGACCGTTCCCAACAATCCTTCCCCGATCGCCACGCCGCCCAAACCACCGGCATCCGGGTCGTCGGTCCCTTCGAATGGCGGGACCCCAAATAACTCGCCCGCTCCGCTTCCCAAGCCCGCGCCGCCCGCGAATATTGTCCCGGTCCCACCGCCATCCAACGATTCCCCCGCAGCTTCGATCCCTCCGGTGGATCCCCGGACCACCGCCGCCGCCGAGGCTACCGAAAAGCTCCGCGCCTCCGTCGGCGGCGACCTCGACACCCTGGCCATGAAACTTCGCTGGAACGGCAAAGACGCCGAGGCCCGTAAGGATTACATCGCCGCACAGTATTACTATCAGCAAGTCGAGAATCTACCCCGCGATCACTGGCCCAGCGACATCGACCAGCTCCTCAAAGACGTTCAAAAACGCCTTCTCGCAGCCCATTAACTTTCGTCCGCAATTTGCCTTTTTTTTACTTCAACGTTGAGCGTTGAGTGTTGAGTGTTGAGCGTTGCATTCAATTCAGAATTAATGCAACCCTCAACACTCAACGCTCAACTTTGAACCGGTGCCCCCAACCCACGTCGGCCACAGCGCGCCAATCAAAATCGCCCCCACAGGTGCAACATGCATCATCAACCGATCCGTCGACACCGACAACAACTCCTCCAGCTTCCAGTTCGTCACCATCAGCGGCGGAACATACGCCAGCAGGTGCAATATCAGCAGTATCCCAATCGTGGCGACCGCGCGGTCCTTGAATCGCCGCCGCTCCGCCGCCGCCAGTCCCAATGCGATCACCCACATCAGCCCCCAATCCTGCCAGTTGATCAGTTCCGTCCCCATCCCCTTCAAAATCATGCCCAATCTCCCCAGGTTGGAGCAAATCTCATGCGGATTCAATCTTGCCCCATAGTCTTCATCCGTGCGCGGCAATCCCCAGGTGTACGCGATCCACGGGATATAGAGGATGGCGACGACCGCCGCCAGCATTCCCGCCGCCGCCAGCGATTTTCCCCATTTTCCCCGCGGCCCCATCGCCGCCATCACCACCACATTCACCGCCGCCAGCGCCAGCCCCTCGTTCTTGGTCCACGCCATCCACGCGCTGAAGATCGCCGCCAAAATTGCGTATCCCCAATCCCCCGTCTCCTGCCACCGCAGGATGCACAGGATGCCGCACGCGTAAAACGCCGTGAGCGCCGTCTCGGCCGTCCCCGTGCCGCCGTACCGGCAGAACGGCTCCAGGCACGCCAGCAGCGCCGTCGCCGTCACCGCCGCCGTCGTTCCGTTGATTCGCCGCACCGCGCAATACACCGCCCCCAACATCCCCGGATACCACAGCAGCGAGATCGTCTTGCCCAGATCGTCCAGCCGCCCGGTCATCGCGTGCATTCCCGCGCAGACCATCGGCTCCAAAACCGGATACCGCAGATGGCTGTAACTCAGAGTCACATCCGAAAAATATCCCGGGCGCGGATGCATCGGCAGCACCGCGAGCACTTCCGCTTTCAGTTGCCAAATCGCAAACGCATCCCATTCAATCACCGGAAAATTCAGCGCGTCGATCCCCACCACCAGCAATCCGTACCCGATAGCAATAAAACAGGCGATCGTCCACCACTTTGGCGCGCCCGTGCCCGGTTCAACCAACTTCACCCGCGGAGGCAAAGCCTTCCGCGCCGCCGGGCGCAACCGCCACACGGCGATTCCCGCCGCCCCCCACGCCGCCCCGATCGCCAGGATTTCCGCCCGCCCCGGCCGCTCGCCCAGCATCGACAGGAAAATCAGCAATATCCCCACGATCCCCGGCCCCATGCAGGCGCTCAGCGCCGCGATCTCCAGCCGCTCGGGAGGCGAAGCCTTCCCGGTCGATCCTCGCGCCAGTCCCGCCGCCAGCGGATATCCCACCACGACCAGGATGCCAAGATAGATCGCGCACCACATACGTCTGCCGTTGTCCCAGCCGCGGCCGTCTGCCACGCGCTTCTATTTCCCGAGCCAGCGCACCTCTCTTATCACCGGCACGTCGTGCTTCGGATCCATTACAATCGACATCACCGAATCCACGCCCTGATCCAGCAACCATCTATCGCTGGGCAACGAATTGTTCTTCAGCAGGTCCTGCCCCTTGTTGATCGTCGCCGATGGACCGGACACCAGCACCCATTGCGGATACAAAAAATACACCGCGCGGAAATAAATGTTCTGCGCATATCCCGCCCATCTTTCCGGGAAATCCTCGAATTTCAGGAAAATTCCCCGCCCCGGCGCCGTCGAATTCTCCAGCCAACTATCCCACAACCCATAGGGCTGGCTGAGCTTCGGCAATGCTTGGTTCACGAACACGCGATTGGCGTCGAATCCAATGCACAACCCCATCGACGTCAGGACAACGATCCTCAACGACCACTTGAGAGTTTCCCGCGATTTGGAAGTCAATCGGACAAAATTGTATTTCCCCGCATCCCTTCGTCAAACCACGCGAGTATTCCCCTACGACGTCGGCGCCCTTTCCGGCCACTCCTTCGCATCCCGCAGCTTCTCGATTCTCTCCCGATCGAAAAACTCTCCCCGATCCATTCCCATGCAGGTGCGCGACGCCCGCGCCCACGCTTTTGGGCTCATCAGGTTCCCCTCCCAGAACGGCCAGGTCCGGCATTGCAGCGGCCTCGCCTCATACACCGTACAAATCCGCTTCGGATGCACCACCTTCCCGTCGGGAGGCAAAGCCTTCCCGTCGCCAGGCGAAGCCGGCACTTCCTTCATGAACACACAATCATGTCCCCCATGACGCGGATTCCTGATTTCCTTCAGCGCAATCCTCCGTCCCATTTTCCGGCAATAGGTCTCGATCAATTCCTTCCGCGAGATCCCAAGGATTTCCACCAGCTTCGCGATTTCCCGCCGCCCGATCCACACGTACCCGGGGTTGCCGCTGCAGCAGTTGCCGCACTGCATGCACGTGAACCGCAGCCCCTCCGCAAACCACGGCGCCGTGGGCTCACCCGATTCCAAAACCTTCAGCTTCATGATCGGCTTGGAGTATACCGGCTGAAAGACCAATGACTAATGACCAATGACTAATGACAAACGACAATCTTCAACCCAACCAATACCACGCCGCCGCCACGATCATCGCCTGAACCGCTACGAACACCATCAGTCCCACCGCGATTCGCTTCGCCAGCGGCGGCCGCCGCGCTTCGCTGCGCCCAAGGCCCGCCCCCATTTGATTTTGAACCGCGGCAATGATGAGGTTTGCCTCGAACCGGCTGATCCCCAGCCGCGCCGCCGCTCGAACCAGCGATTCACGCCGGCTCCACGGCAATACCGTCCCCACCAGTTGCTCCGCAACCAGATCCGCAAAATCCAGCGCCGCCGAACTCCGCGATCCCAATACCGCCGAACGCGACCAATCGCCCCGGCGCATCCCGACTTCAACCGGCTTAATCCGCATCATCCCCCAGTCTACTCCCATCGTCGCCGCTGGCCTCAAATTTGCCCCCGTTTTCCACACCCCACGACGCATTGCCCCGTTATGTCTATGGCGAATGTTCCGGCTGTGACGGTAAACTATTTGCCAATCCCCATGAAATGGCTCAAACGCCTGCTCTACCTGATCGCCTTCGTCCTCCTGGCCATCATCGCCTTCGCTCTGGTCGGCATCTATCTCTATCGGGGCACCCCAAGCTGGTATCGCCCCCGCGTCGCCACGACTCAGCAGATCAAGGATGCCGCCAACAGCGCCGACCAGAAACTGCTCGATCTTTTCAGTTGGGCCGCCAGCGCCCAGGCCCGGCAACTTCGCCGAGTCCACGGAATCTCCAGCCCCGACGACGCCCCTCTCGGCCCCAAAACCGTCACCTTCACCGAAGATGAGGTCAACTCATTCATCGCCGCCTGGAAAAACCCCGACAAAGGCGACCTTGAGCAGCGCATTTCCCGCTATTTCACCGATGGCCGCGTCGTTTTCGACGCCGATGCCCTCATCCTCGCCGGACAATCTCCCGCATTCGGCGCCCTGGCCAGCGCCGAGTTCGATCCCACCATCGACGCCCAGGGCAATCTGAACGTCACGCTCGATTCCATTCACGCCGGCCGGCTTCCCATCCCCCAAGCCGCCCTCGCCCCGCATCTCCGCAGCTTGCAACTCCTGCTCCAGCAGCAATTGAATCTCCAACGGACCACCGTCACCATCGATCCCGCCCTGACCGCCAACGCCTCCGCCCTCGCCGCTTCCTGGCTTCGCCTGTTATTATCGGCCCTGAACGATCAACCCGCCGATCCCATCCTGATCATCCCCTTCAACATCGCCAACCTCCATCACGGCCTGCCCGTAAAGCTCACCGCCATCCAGATCGTCCCCGGCCAGATCACCCTGACCCTTACGCCGCTCGCCCCCGAGGATCGCCAAGCCCTGCTCCAGCGTCTCCGAAACTGAGAAAGGGGACATTCATGTTTTCCGTCGCCCCGAATAAAGGGGCCATTCATGTTTTCTGTTGCGGCGGGTCAAAAAAAGCGGCAAACATGGTTTTTAAGGCGTGGCTTGGCCATGGAGCAACCGCTCCCATTCCGCCGCGCGAACCGGCCATGTGCACTGGCTCGTCACCGCGCGAAGCTGCTCCCACCGCTTCGACCAGAACTGCCGCGGATCCCCGCTGCTTTCTCGGAGCGCCGCGATGAGCCGATCGGTGTACGCCGGGACAAACGTCGGCAGGTCCTGCTCGGTTCTCGGGCCGGCCACCAGCGCTCCCATACCCATGGTCGTCTCGGAAAGTGCGCCAAGATCGCTGGTCACGACCAGCAATCCGGCCGCCATCGCTTCCATCACCGCAATGCAACTCGTTTCAGGGAATGTGTTTGGATATGCGAGAATGACCGCCGATTTCAGCGATTCGGCCAGCGCTGGCTGAGCGATCGATCCGAAATATTCGACCCCGGGCATCGCTCGGCATCGCGCGTATAGCCCCGCGCAGGGATCGTTGGATTCTTCCTGCCCATAGACTTTCATGCTCGAATACACGTGCAATCGCACCCTCTCATCGCGGCGATGCACTTCGGGAAAGAGCGATAAAAGCAAATCAAGCCCACGATACGGCGTGCTCGTGTAGGCGAGCACCGGCGCGGACGACTTTGCCTCGGCCAGCGCGGCCGCGTCCGGAAACAGGTTTGTGAATGCCGGGCCGATGGCATTGCGAATCACCGCAACGCGATTGGAATCGAGGCTGTAACGCCGCTGCATTTCGGCGCGGTGCCATTGCGAAACACAGACGATCA
>JBEKXM010000165.1:0-11022 GCA_049512115.1 Tepidisphaeraceae bacterium
CGGCGGCGCGGCGCTGGGCGTGCAAAGGACAACCTTCAGGCCCTGATCGGCGCACAGGTTGACGACCTTGTCGAGCCAGGCGAAATCGTAATGCCCTTCCCGCGGCTCCATGAACGCCCAGGCAAATTCGCCCATGTGGACAAATTCCAGGTTCAACTTTTTGATGTTGGCGAGGTCGCGCGGCCACTGTTCCTGCGGCCAGGCCTCGGGATAGTAGTAGACGCCGATGCGCATCATGTCCGCATCGGGGAAGAACCGGTCCCTTGGTGAGTTTGCCTGTCCCATCGCCTGTGCTGCCAATTGGAACACCATAAATGCCATCACGGCAAATACCCTGAATAACATTGAGGACTCCAAGTGAACGAAAGTTGATGCAACCACTGTAAAGGAGAAACCGCTGCTCGTCGAGGGAATGGGAAACGATGATTGGTACGGGTCATGTCTTGCGCGGCGGACTTCGGTCGGTTAAGCTATCCGCCCGCTATGGAACCGGATCGAACCCAGGGCGACGCGGCAAACCAGCGAAGGCAGACGATTGCCCGGCTGATCTCCGGCTTGACGGCGGAAGGCGAAGCCTCCGCGGCAGCGGGGGGGAAACTGGATGAATCGGCCGTTATCGCGGCTTATCCCGAATTGATGCCGGAGCTAGAGGCCGAGCTGCGAAAACTGCGCCGGATGCGCAGCGGCGAAACGGCGAGCGTCGTTGGGCAAACCGCCGTTCCACCGGCGGGGGCGTCCCAAATCGGCTACGCGATTCCCGCCGACCAGCCGCCGGTCGAAATCAAAGGGTATTCCATTCAGCGCGAACTCGGCCGCGGGGGGCAGGCGGTGGTTTATCTTGCCGTTCAGGAAAACACCGGGCGGAGAGTTGCCCTCAAGATCATGCGGCCCGAAGCGCTGGCCGATGAACGCGCCCTGGCCCGGTTCAAGCGCGAGGTTCAGGTCCTGGCGGCGCTGGAGCATCCCAACATCGTGGGGATTCTCGATACCGGCGTCACGTCCGGCGGCGCACAGTTCATTGCCATGAACTACGTCGCGGGAGTCACGCTGGACGACTACATGAAATCGCGCCAGCGAAGCGATTCGCCCGATCCGGCCAGACTCTTGCGGCTCTTTCTGAAAATCTGCGCGGCGGTCAACGTCGCACACGTTCGCGGAATCGTGCATCGCGATCTGAAACCGAGCAACATTCGCATCGACGAGCGCGGCGAACCGCACATTCTTGACTTCGGTTTGGCGCACACGCCGCTCGACCGGCTGGTGGGCGGCGAACATCCGATTGCGGTGAATGGCGAGTTTCTCGGAAGCCTTCCCTGGTGCAGCCCCGAGCAGGCGGAAGGCGATCCCGACCGAATCGATATGCGCACGGACGTCTACAGCCTGGGCGTGATCCTCTATCAGTTTCTGACGGATGGGAAATTCCCATACGAAGTCGTCGGCAACATGCGGGATGTGTTGAATAACATTCTCAACACCGAGCCGACCCCGCCGAGCAAAGTCGTGCCGGCGCGGCAATCGGCGCAGGAACGCCGTCCCGGCAAACTTGGCCCGCCGCCGGTGAATCCGGTGATTGAGAATATTGTTCTTCGAGCCTTGGCGAAAAATCGCGAACTGCGATACCAATCCGCGGGCGAGTTGGGCCGGGACGTGGCGAATTATCTGGCCGGCCAGCAGACTGCCGTGCACCAGCAAGAAGCGCCGCCCGCTTCGCCAGTAGCCAAGCCGCCAGCCCGGAATCTTGCGGTGATCTCTTTGACGGTCATCGCTCTTTGTGCGGTAAGCGTCGTCGTATGGCTGGTGACTCGAAAATCCTTAACGCACAGCGGCGTGGCAATCGCTCCAGCCGCGCAGGTGATCGCCGCCGCGCCCACGACCGCGCCGGCCGCGCCCGTGGCGATTTCCGCTGCGCCGCGCGCCGCTGGAATGCCGGACAATCAAATCACCTCGATCCTCGGAGGAACGGCCCATCTCGAAGGAGATGCCCTGGCGCTGACCCCCGGCAACCTCCCGGCCACCGTCTATTTCGGGCCGGCAAATTTGTCCAACTACGACATGTCGTTTGACGCGATGACCAATGAGAACGGCAACGCCAAGGGCTTCCGGGTCGTCGTTCACGCCGCGATGCGCAACGCCTGCCTCTACTGGCTTGCCGCGGAAGACAATACCCTGATCGGGCTTTACTACCGGTTCGAAGGAAACCTGACGCGGCTCGAATGGCAACAATACAGGCTTGAACCCGACCAATGGTATAACGTCAAGGTTGAAGTTCGCGGTCCGGAGATTCACTGTTTTCTGGATGGGCAGGAACGTCTCGGCGGGAGGTATCCCCGCATCACGCGCGGACGCGCGGGCATCTCCAGCTCCGATTTCACGACGCGGTTCCGAAATATCAAGCTGACCGCGCCCGACGGCTCCGTCATTTGGCAAGGTCTGCCCGATCTGTCGCATCTCCCGCGGAATCAGATCGACCCGCCCGACCAGATATCTCCGCCCCTGGTGCGCAAGACCGATCTTCTTAAGAATTTCAACCGATCGACCGACGTGTTGCTCGGCTCGTGGAACGTGGGCAGCGACGGATTAACCGGCCAGGGCGCAAGCGCGCAAATCCAATTCCATCTCCCGGTGCCGGAGGAATACGTCTTACGCGTCCGTTTCGTTCGTTTTGACGGGAACAACCCGATCGCCCTGATCGCCTCGCGTCAGGGCCGGCCCATTGCATTTGTGCTCGGCGGCCACGAGGGGACGCTCAGCGGCTTCGGCGTGGTCGACGGCAAGAACTACGACGACAATGAAACTACCCGTCGCGCCCCGCGTTGGATCACCAACGGAATCGTTCACACCCTGGTCCTGCGCGTCCGCAAGCAATTTGCGCTGGCCTATTTGGACGGCGTGCAACACGACCGACTGAACGTGGAACTGAGTTCCCTGGCTCTCCCGGCCGGATTCCACCACGATAACTCGCCTCCGCTGGGCGTCTGGCTCGGAGGCGATCAGGTGACAGTCCAATCCGCGGAGCTGTTGGAGCTTGCCCCGACGTTGCCGCTGGCGACGATCCCGGCCACAACGGGGCCGTCCGAATCTGAAAGACCAAACTAGAAATGAGTTCCGTGCAGCGCAGTTCCATGCCATCCGCCGGCCTCAACTCCGCCTGGCTCATTCCGCTTCCCGGCGGACCGCAGATCGAACCGCTGGAACTCAAGCCGTCGCCCGGCGGCCTGGTGATTGGCCGTTACGAGGATTGCCCCCTGCGCCTCCCCGGCGATGCCGACCAAGTCTCTCGCCAACATGCCAGGTTCACCGAACACGCCGGCCAATGGCGCGTCGCCGATCTTCACAGCCGCTGGGGAACGTTTCTCAACGGCGTCAAAATCGCTCCCCATCGCGAGATGCCCCTGGGCGACGGAGATTTGCTGCGAATCGTTCCCTGGACGTTCAGCTTTTCCACGCGTGGCGTGCCCGAGCGCGGCCTGCGCGCCGTGGACGACACCGCCACCGCCGCCACGATGGTCCGCTGCCACGCCCCGGATCGCGCCGTCGAGCCGTTGCGCGATGATCTGCTCAATCTTCTGCTGGAAAGCGCTTCGGCCATTCACGCCGCCGCCGACGAAAAATCACTCGCCGCAACGCTGATGGACGCGGCATGCCGCGGCACCGGCCTGCCCAACGCCGCCGTCTTGCGCGCCCTGGATTCCTCCGGCCGGATTGAAATCCTCGCCAACGTCGCCGGCCCCACCCTGCACGAACGCCACAACATGGGCTTCAGTCGATCGCTCATCACCACCGCCTCCCAGGGAGTGCTGGCGGAAATGTCCGCCTCGACCTCGGACGATATCTCCCAAAGCATGGTCCGGTTGAACATCGACGCCGCCCTCTGCGCACCCCTGATGCTCGGATCAACCGTGGCGGCGTATTTGTATCTGGATTCCCGCGGTGGCGCACAAACGCGCCGCGCGCTCCACCCGAACGCCGCGGGATTCTGCCTCGCCCTGGCAAAAATGGCCGGCCTGGCTCTGGCGAATCTCAAACGTCTGGACATTGAACGAAGAGGCGCCCAGATCGAAACCGAACTGAAGGCCGCCATGGCCGCTCAACGCTGGATCTTTCCCCGCGAAAAAGTCCAAGCCGGGCCTTTCGTCTGCGCGGGAGCCAGCCGGCCCGGCGAATATGTCGGCGGCGATTTTTTCGACGCGATCGTATTGCCCGATGGCCGGCTGGTCGCCGCCCTGGGAGACGTTTCCGGCCACGGCGTCGCCGCTTCCGTGCTGATGACCGCCACTCAGGGATTCTTTCACGCCGCCATCACCCTGCACGGCGATCTGGCGCGCGCGGTGAAGGATTTGAACGCCTTCGTCCACCCGCGCCGCCCCGAAACCCGGTTCGTCACCCTCTGGGTCGGACTGTTCGATCCCCATCAAATGACCGTCAGCTACGTCGACGCCGGCCACGGCTACGCACTGCTGGACAAATCCGCCGACGGCTTCGAATCCCTCAGCGAAGGCGATGCGCTGCCCATCGGCATCATGCCCGACTCTGCCTACACCGTAATTACGCGCCCGCTGCCGCCGCACGGCCGGGCGCTGGTCATCAGCGACGGGCTGGTGGAACAAACCCAATCCGAACCCGCCCCCGGCCGCGCCAGAGAACAATTCCAGATCGATCGTGTCCAATCTTCCCTGGCCGTGACGCCGCCCGGCCAAGACGCCGTCACCCATCTATTCGAAGCCGTTTACCGATTCGCCGGAACCCAAACCCTCTCCGATGACGCAACGGCCGTGCTGGTGAGTTGGTAGCCGAAGAAAGTAGAGAGCAGAAGGCAGACCGCAGGAGAGACAACTTGGTTCGGCAGCGCAAGTGGTCGTTTAGTCCGCGTCTGTCTTTTCTACTTAGAGCTTCTAAAAATAGCTATTGAGGTCGCGTTGGGGCAGACATGGCCCAGATGCAAGGCGGAGCGACGAAGCGACCCTAACGAAAACGGGTCGTTGAGGAGCGACAACGCCGCAGATGGGCCATTTCTGGCCCAACCCGGAGGGACGCTTTCCACTCGGCTCCATGCGGCGTCGCTCCTCCTCAACGACCGATCGATTGACCTGTGTCGGACACAGGTTCACTTACGGCAGCAACCAAAGCAATTGGCCAGTTCCGTAACGAGTCACGGCATCTGTCCGGAAATCGTGGCGGCAGCTCCGTCGGCAAATCGCTGCGTCTGCGGATTGAACCGCCGGCAATGGGGAATCGCGTTTAAATGCCTTCTTCGGCGGCGGACTTCAGTCCCCGGCGGTCGATGACATAAATCCATTATCGGCGTCGCGTAGGACAACGCCGGGTGTGAAAGGAATTACGACCGGCCCTAATCCGCCGGCGTTCATTACTCCCAATATTTTCAAAGTGTTTCGGGAGAACTTTGACGTTCGCCCTCCCGCCGCTGATGCCAAGGCGGACCTGACGCTGGCGATAAGATAAAGGAGGGAGTTCATAGCCTACACAAGGGCTCGGCAATAATTTCTCTGGGATCGCTCAGGGAAAATGTGGAGTCTGTGTGGCGTATGAAGGTTCGCCCACATTCTCGGCAGCGGATATTTGGGCGGAACTGCTGGGCGTTGGCTGACCTCGCGAGGCGTAGTCGGTCATTGTGAGGCCAAGGAGCAACCCCAGCCACAGGAATGCCGCGCCGGCGAAGATCCAGCTCAGTCGCGAACTGTGCCTGACATGCATAAAGAAAAGAATCACGAGTGTTGCCTTGATCGCCGCAATCGCCAGCGCGACGACGACATTCCAGCGTCCCATGTCCTCCGTGGCGGCGTAAACAGTGGCGACGAGTAGCGACATCAGCAAGGCGTAAATCAGCAAATAAACCGCCAGACTATCGCTTTTGTGTGTGGAATTTGGCATCTCAACGCACCAGATAGAGGAGTGGAAACAGGAATATCCAAACCAGATCGACAAAGTGCCAATAGAGCCCCATGATTTCGACCGGAGCGTGCTTCTGCGGAGTGTACCGGCGATGGCGGGTTTCGCGGAGCAGAAACGCGAACAAGCCGATGCCGACCACCATGTGGAGGGCGTGGACGCCTGTCATGAAAAAATAGAAAACCCAGAAGAGTTGGAACTCATGTCGTAGGGCAATCTCGCTTGTGTGGAAGTCGACGGCGGCTAGCCGAAGATTGGCGGAAATCTCGGCATCGGGATGAAACACCCCGTGGCAGGGCATGACGCCTTCGTTGTATTCGTGGGTGTATTCGGCGGCCTTGATAAGAAGAAACACAACTCCTAGCAGTAGTGTCGCGCCGAGCATCCACAAAAGCATTCGGTTACGGCCGAGTCTGGCGGCGCGTACGCCGAGAACGACCGTGAGGCTGCTAGTCAGGAGAACCGCCGTATTCCAGGCGCCGGTGCTGATGCCGAACCATCGTAAATTATCCACCACCAAGCTCCCTTGGTGCCAGGCCGGGAAATAGAGATGGCGATAGATTGAATAACCACAGATCATGCCGCCGAAAAAGAGAACTTCCGTTGCCAGGAAGGTCCACATACCCAGCATGCCGGCCTCGGTCTGCTGGTCGAGATCGTCAAATTGATGGGCAACCAAGTCAGACATCTGAAAAATCCATCTCGTGATAGTTGTAGGGTTCACCGGCAACGGGAATTTGCTCGAAATTGTCCGGAGGCGGGGGCGAGGCCGTCTGCCATTCCAGTCCCGCGGCCTTGAAGGGATTTGGCCCGGAGTCTTTGCCCCAATACAGCGACCAGAGCAGATATCCCAGCGGCAGCAAATATCCAAGCGCCAGAATCGATGCGCCGGCGGACGACATGACATTGTAGACCTGAAATTCCGGCGCGTAAGCATAATACCGCCGTGGCATGCCGAGATACCCAAGCAGAAATTGCGGGAAGAAAGTGAGGTTGAAGCCAAAGAACAAGATGACGGCGGCGATTCGCCCCCACCATTCGGGATAGAGCTTTCCAGTCATCTTCGGCCACCAGAAATGCAGGCCGCCCATGTAAGCCATCACGGCGCCGCCGACCATGATGTAATGGAAATGGGCGATCACGAAATAGGTGTCGTGGACGTGCATATCGATGCCGAGCGTCGCCAGAAACAGGCCCGTCAATCCACCGATCGTAAACAGTCCGATGAATCCGAGCGCGTAGAGCATCGGCGTGTCGAGCGATATCGAACCTTTGTACAGGGTTGCCGTCCAGTTGAAGACTTTGATCGCCGATGGAATTGCCACCATAAAGCTGAGGATAGAAAACACCATACCGCCGTAGATGGAAATGCCGGCCACGAACATGTGATGCGCCCAGACGAGGAATCCGAGGATGGCGATCGCCAGGCTCGCCATGGCAACGACGTGGTAACCGAATACCTGTTTGCGGGAAAAAGCGGGGATGAGTTCGCTAACGACGCCCATCCCGGGAAGTATCATGATGTAAACGGCAGGATGGCTGTAGAACCAGAACATATGCTGAAAGAGGATGGGATCTCCGCCGAGATTCGGGTCAAAAATGCCCACTCCCAGAATTCTCTCCACCGCCACCAGCGAGAGGGTGATTGCCAACACGGGCGTGGCCAACACGAAGATGATGCTCGTCGCATAAATTGACCAGATAAAGAGCGGGAGGCGGAACCAGGTCATTCCCGGACAACGCATCTTGTGAACCGTGACGATAAAATTCAGTCCGGTGAGGATGGAGCTGAATCCGGCGATGAAAATGCCGCAGATAGCCACGACGACGTTGGTATTGCTGAAGGTGCTGCTGTAAGGAGTGTAGAACGTCCAGCCGGTATCGACGCCACCCTGGATAAGCGCGGTCAGCGCGAGCGATCCGCCAAGAATGAAAAGATACCAACTCAACAGGTTAATCCGCGGAAACGCCAGGTCGCGCGCGCCGATCATGAGGGGGACGAGAAAATTTCCAAGCGTCGCCGGAATGGAGGGAACGAGGAAGAAGAAGACCATCACAATTCCGTGTAGCGTGAAAAGCTTGTTATAGGTCTCGGCCTCGACGAGTGAGGAATGAGGCGTGAGGAGTTGCATGCGCATGATCACCGCCGCGGTCCCGCCAACGGCGAAGAAGAGGGTGATGGAAACGATGTAGAGAACGGCGATGCGCTTGTGGTCCCGGGTCAGCAGCCAGGACGCGATCGAGTATCGCGAGTTGAGGTACGTCTCGCGGGTGGTGTATTCGGGAACGTAAGGAATGGAGGCCATCGTCTTACCTCGTCATTGATTGGTTCTGTAGTTCGCAAACGGTGGGTTGGTGATCTTCGGCTCGGCATCGCTTGGCTGAGTGGCCGGTCCGAGCGGCGGGCCGGCGTATGGCGCGGTCTGGGCGGCGCCGCCGAGCGATTTGATGTATTCGACCAAATCCAGGACCTGCTCTTCGCTGAGCGTTGATTTGAAACTCGGCATCCGATTGGGATAACCCACGACCAACTTCGCGTCGGGATAGAGGATCGATTCACGCAGATATCCCTCGTCGGCGATCACCGTTCGGCGGACGCCATGTTCGTCAATGACATCCACCGGCCTGCCGTACAGTCGTAGAGCGTAAATAACTTTTTCCCGGCAAGGGCCGGCGGCTCGGCCGACAAATCTCCGGCCAACCATCGCTCATAATCCGCCGGCTCGCAAACGACCACCGTCCCGGCCATTTCGCCATGTTTCGCGCCGCAGTATTGGTCGCAGAACAAGTGATATTCGCCTAAGCGCGTCGGAACAAACCATTCCGTGGTGTACATGCCGGGCAACACATCCTGCTTCACACGGAAGGCAGGAATTGAAAAATCGTGAATCACGTCCTGACTGGTCAACACGAGCTTTACCGGCTTGCCCAGCGGTACATGGAGCATGTTGATCTCCCGGCGTCCTTCGGGATGCTGAATCTTCCACATCCATTGCTTGCCGATGACGAAGATCTCCATTGCACTATCCGGCGGTCTGTGGGCGTTCAAAAAAACCTTTGCTCCCCAGATGAACATCACTACCGTGAGCATCACTGGAATGATCGTCCAGGTAATCTCCAGAGCCACGTTGCCGGGAATGTGAGCCGGCCGTTCGTCCGGACTGCGGCGGCGATAACGGAGGGCGAAACAGGCGATTAGCCCGAAGATCAACAAGCTGAAGAAGACGCTGATGCCGACCATGAACAGCATCAGATGATCCACCTCCGCGGCCCCCTGCGAGGCCTGCTGCGGAAATAGTCGGAACGTTGGATCCACGGTGCAGCCTCACAGGGGTTTAGCACGTCCGCGTTCGCGGCGAAGCGCCGTCACGACAAAACTTCCCAAAACCAGAACGGTCAGACCACCTCCCACTTTCAAGACCCGGCTGATGGCAAGACCGTATTTCCCCGTCGCGGGGTCATAGCAAAAGCAGTAGAGCAGGATGGCGTCCGCCAGACCGCCAATGTGTCCATCGGAAGCCTCGGCCAGCGCGACCCGAAGATCCTTCGGGACGTAATCGATGCCGAAAAAATAGCGGGAAATCTTTCCTGTCGGGGTTAGGACCATGATCCCGCTGGCGTGGGCGTAGATTTGGAATTTCGGGTCCCACGTGTAGCGGAAGCCGACCGCGTGGGTGAGAACGGTAATCGACGCCTGCTGGCCCGTCAGGAAATGCCAACCCTTTTCCGCGCCGGGTCGGTCATATTGGGCCAGGTAGGTCCTTTTCTTCAGAAGCGCCAGTTCTGGCGTGTCGCGCGGGTCAAAGCTGACGGTGATGACGTCAAAATCCTTTCCCACAGTCTCGGGCATTGCGCGCATCGTGCGCAGAAGATCGTTCAGCACCATGGTGCACAGCATGGGGCATTGATAATAGACGAGCACAAGAACGACCGGACGATTGTCAAACATTTCTCCCAAATGAACGGCGCGGCCATGCTCGTCGTTGAAAACCGGGTCCGCGGGAACAACGGCGCCAAGTTTCTGGTCGATGCCGACGTTCTGGAGAATCGACGGCTTGTTCGTGGCAGTTGGAACCATCATTCGGGGCGGAGCCGCAACATCTTGTGCCCTGGAGTGGCCGCCAATGGATAGCGCAAAAGTCAACGCCGTTAAAGAAATCAACTTCATGGAACACCTCCTGGTCCGTGCAAGGCGCTGGCCGGCGGCATAAATGGCTGTGTTGACGGCCGTGTTGCCGGCAGAACGTTGGGCAGACCATGCTCGACCGCCAATTTCATCGCCTGCTCGATGGGGATGCGCACAAATTGGTGAGAGGAATCGACCCAACCCCACGCGTGTTGACCGATCAACGCTCGCTCTCGCGCTTGCACTTCAACCAAATCCACTCTTGGAAGCACATCGTGTGACGGTTCGGGTTCCAAGCGCGGCTCCGGCGGGACAGTCGGCATCACTCCTGACAGCGGATGAGTTGGGAATGCAATGCGGTCCGCCGCGTCCTGATTACTTTGCAGCAAATTTAATGCCCCCCGGGCAACGAGATGCACCAGCACCAATGTCACGACTAGCGATACCGCGAAAATGAGAATCGGTAGCGGCGCCGCATCGCGGAGCTCGTGCCCCATCGGCGCGGATTCAGGCGGATTGGGGTTTGGATGCTCCATAAGTCGTTCCATGATTTTCAACCGGCAGCGCCAGCGGTGGCGACTTCCCTAAGAAATAAGAGAATGCCGCGTACCAGACTCCACCGACGCCGAGCCATGCGAGCAAGTCCAGCGGGGACAATACAAATCCGCCATGCGGATCGCTCTGGGCCTGCGGTCCGATGTTCCAGTAGAGATCAAGAATTCGTAGAGCCAGTACCGCCGCGCAGAGGGTTCCCAGGCGATTGATATCCTGCTTCAACGGGCGCATCAGCAGGAGAATCAATGGAATCAGAAAATGAACGAAAATGATGATCCCCGCGACGATCCGCCAGCCGCCGTAGGTGCGCTGCACATACCAGCCGATGTCCGGCTGTTCATTGCCGGTCCAGGTGATCAGATACTGCGCAAAATTCATGTACGCCCAAAGGATTATGAACATCAGCAGCATGTTCCCCAGATCGACGTAATGCT
>JBEKXM010000166.1:0-8524 GCA_049512115.1 Tepidisphaeraceae bacterium
AATTTCAACATACTCATGGCGAGCGGAGAGTTTGCATCTGACGGCGATTTGGTGGACGCGCGGCCGATCCGCTGGATGGCGTTGCTTTTGGCCGCTTCGGCCGACGCAGTGTCCTTGTAGTGAGACAGGACTACAAATCCGGGGGACTCGGCCGGCGGAAGCACGAGGTAAACCGAACCATATTCGACGCCGTCCCATTCACTGCCGGTGATGTTCATGGAAATCTTGCCGGTGGACAGGAGTTTGGGAATGATCTCCTTTAGCTTGCGGGGATTGATGGCCGCACGGACGGGCGAGTCGCCCGCAGCCGACAGTCCCGCCGCCAGCGCCGGGCGCGGATCGGGCTCGGTGCTCCAACGGGGTAAAGTGGGTGGCTCCGACGTTTTGTCCACAACGGCACTGCCGATGACCCCCGGGGGAAGGGAACCCGGCTTTGTCAGGTATCTGGCCAAAGTCCGCGCCGCTTCCGGGGATTCGGTTGGGTAAACGGCCGTGGCCGTCAGGTTCATGGTCCCGGCGACGGGTGTGGGGCTGACCGTCAGCTCGTCTGATCGGCTTAGCAAATACAGGCTGGTTCCCCCCGCTTGCTCGAAACCATTGATCCATTTTTTGCCGGCGCCGAGACCCATCTGAATCATCCCATTGACGCGCGCGGCCGAAGGGGCATCCATTTGGGTTTGGCCAAGCTCCTTGCGCATGTCGGCGGCCAAGGCATCCAAATCAATTGCGGTGAAATCTCTCTCAATGATAAGGTCGGTGCGGTCGGTCACGAACGGGGCGACGCGCGGGTCAAAGCCGAAGTTGCTTTCCGGCACGGTCGGGGCCGCCGGCGTCACGGCTTGCACGGGGGTGACCGCAGAGCGATCGGCGGAAGGCGCCAGGAAATAGACCCCGGCTCCAATGGGGATTCCGCCGATCAGAATTAGCGCGGCGGCGATTTTTAGTTTTGTGGAGATCAACATGGTGGAAACTCCTTTGGAGAGGGCCGTCGCCTTGATGGAGGCGGAGGCCGGGATACAGCCCGCGGCAACCGTCGGGGGCGCCGCGTGGGTGGTATGAACCAACAGGGCCGCGCCCAGGGCGTCGGCGGGAACGGCGATTCCGCGGCGGCGCAAGACGCCGCGCAGCTTCTCGATTGCGCGGGCAACGCGGATTTTCGCCGCGCCTTCGGAGACGCCCAATGCGGCCGCGACTTCGGCGAGTTTCTTTTGCTGATAGAATCGCAAGAGCAGCGCATCGCGGTCGCGGGAACGGAGGCGGCTGATGGAATCGTCCAGAATGGGCGCCATTTCCTGCCACATCCGGTCCGGATCGGACTGGGAAGTTTCGCTGGTGGACATCGCAGCCAGCCTTTCGTATTTGTCACGCCGCGTCCGGGCACGAATGGCGTTGGCCGATGCGTAGCGCGTGACCTTGAACAACCAGCGATGTAGAGGGACGGCGCCGAGCTTGGCCGCCTTGCCGGCTAGAACCAGAAAGACGGACTGGGCGACGTCCTCGGCCAGATGAGGGTCGCGCACCATGCGCACGGCGGCCGAGTAGACCCAGTCGGAGTGCCGCGTGACCAGTTCGGTAAACGCGTCTTGCGAACGGTGAGCCGCGAATTCCTGGAGCAGCGAAGAATCGGGTTGGTCGTGGATCACGGTCATTCAATCATAATGTGTTCTGCCGAGCGGAATGGGTACAGAAAATTTTCATTTCTGTCAGCTTTGAGCCCATGAAATTGACTTGCAACAGGCATGTCTTGATATTCAGTTGCCGTGCAAGATAGCAGTAAAACGGGGTATTTGGCCGCGTCGCTTGCGACGCGCGTGCCGACGCGCATCCCAACTCGCGTCGCCGGCGACGCGGCCAAACGGTTGGCGGTTTGCGCGGGGCTGCTGGCGCTGCTGATGGGGTGGGCCGTCGTCTTTCCCCAGACGGGCGATGGCGATGCCATCATGCATTATCTCAACGCGCACGACAGCCTTTGGCAGCCGGCCAAATTGATGGGGTCCTGGGCCCGAGTGGGTGCGAAAATCCCCCTGCTGATTCCGGCACAATATGGCGTTTTAGGAGCGAGATGGGCGGCGGCGCTCATCTCGATTGTATGTGCATGGCAGACCATCCGGCTGGCCGATGATTTGAAAATTCGGCGATCCATCCTGGCCGCGGCGTTTCTCCTTTTTCAACCCTACGTTTTTACCCTGGCCGGGGACACGATGACGGAATTGCCGTTTGCGCTGGGGATGGTGATTGCCATCCGACTGTGGCTGGCAGGGCGGCCGCTGGCCTCGTGCGTGGTGATGGGATATATGCCGACCGTCCGGCCTGAGGGATTTTTTCTGTGCGCGCTTTGGGCGGCCATGGTGATCGCCAATCGCCGACCGATCCTGGCGGTCGCTTTGGGCTGGGGGACGGTCGCATGGTTTGTCGCATGTTGGATATTTCGGGGTGATCCGACTTATTTTTTCCGCGAGGGATGGTCCTGGCCGGCCGACTCGCTGCGGGTTTACGGGCATGGGCCGTTCTTTGCACATCTTAACCGATGGCCGATTTATTGCGGGCCGGTTCTCTTGCCGCTGTTTTTGCTGGGATTGCTCAAAAACGCCTTTCCTTTCGCAACGCGGCTTGGCTATTTGTTTCTTGGCGGGACCGCACTTTTGATCCTGGAGTTGCTGTTGCCATCTTGGGTTCGCGAAACCATTCTACCCTGGCTTGCGTTGCTGTTAGTCGGGCTGATCGCGTGGGCCGTTCGACGGTGGAAATTCGCGATCGGGGTTTGGGTTTTCCTCCTGATCTGCACGCTCCACACGGTATTGTGGTGGCGGGGATGGTTCGGCTCGTGCGGGCTCATGCGAATCCTGGCCTGCGTCGCTCCGATCACCGCGATTGCGTGCCTGAACGGATGGAATCTGATCGCCAATCGAATGCCGGGCATTCTGCGCGCCGCGGTCATCGGCGCCGTCGCCGTGACGGCGATGGTTTATTATCTCGTCGATCCCCTGCACCAGCGGATTTTCCCATTGCAACGAGCCTGCCAATTCGTGGCCGAGCACGATCTCCTGCACGGTGCCCCCATGATCATCTTCGGCGATCCGATGGCCCAGGCGGCGTTACACCTGCCGCCCAATCCGCCCAATCTGCTGCCAAACGATTGCGACCGCGCCCGGGAATGCGCTCATCTTCTCCACGCGCCTCTTGGCTCCGTGGGTTTTTGGGACAACCAGCACTCCCAGGCGTGGTTCGGCGTGTCGATCTCCGATTTGCCGGCATTGGGTTACACGATTCTGTTCCAGACCCAACGCCGCGCGCCGCTGTCGGTGGAATGGCTCGAGCCGGCGAATTCGCCGCGGGACCAGATTTATGTGGTCATACGGAAGGACCGGCCGGGGAAGATGCCGGGGCTATAGGGTTATTCAATTCGGTTGCGGTACTCGTATGGTCAGCATGACCTGTTCATTGTTATCCAACGTGCGGAGTTGCAGATCGGCGGTATAGATAGGCTGATCGCTTTTGTGTTTGAGAACGTCCATGAGATTCTTCTGGAATTGGTTTTGCCAATCGTCGCCGTAGGCGCTCTTGGCGGAATCGACGAGCCGCTGGGCCGATTCATGTTCGACGGAAACCAGCTCGTACCAGGTCCCATTAATCTGAACCTGGGGGACGGCATCTTGCCAGCGGATGGCCGAGAAAAGCACGGTCTGATCGGAGGCGGGCCACGCCATGAGAGACCTGCGATTTTCCTCGGTCATGGGCACGTTTTGAAGCGTCGTGACGGTCTTGTTCCCGTCGAGCGTGCGGACCTGGAGGTTGATGGTGTCGCCGACCGGATGATGCATGCGGCTCAAAACTTCGACGAGATCTTCGCCAAAATGCTTTTGCCAGTTGGCGTCGCCGCTGTTCTTTTGAAAATTGATGATCTGATTCACGCGTAAGTCGTCGATGGCGACCAATTCGTACCACATTCCGTTGACCTGGACTTCGGGAATTTCGCCGTGCCATCGAATGCTGGAATAGGGAGCCAGCTTGGGGAACGGGCCGCGGGCATCGTATTGGGAGAGCGGCGGGGCGGCGACCGGCGCGGGGGCGGTTGTGGGAGCAGTGGTCGGTGTCTGGGCAATGTTGGAGTCGGACTGGCCGTCCGCGAGCATCCAGACCGCTCCGGAGATCAGGCCGCCGAGAAGCACGATGGCCACCGCGGCGACGGAAACGAACGTGAGTTTAGTAGTTGTCATCATGGTGAGTGCTCCTTTGACGATTGCGGTGGTTGAAGCGGCCATCGCCGATCCGGCGGGGGCCGTGGCGGCGACGGTGGTGGTCGCCACCAATCCCGGCGGTGGGGGGATGCGCACGAAGGTTGCCAGGCCCGCCGCGAGCGAGGCGGCCGATAGGGCGCCGCCTTTTTCGGCGGCCAATTGCCGGAGTTTCTCGACCCCGCGCTCGACGCGCTTGCGGGCGGCATCGGGGGTGACGCCGATTTGTTCGGCGACTTCGGCAAATGAAAAATCGCGATAGTAGCGCAGGAGAATCGCCTCGCGATCGGCGCGGGGCAGTTGGCCGATCAGTTCATCCAGGACCGGAGCCAGTTGTTGCCATTCGGCGGGTTCTTGCGGAGCGGCGGCTTCAGGGCGTGACATGGCGACCTTGCTTTCGCGGTTTTGACGGCGGCGTTCGCCTCGGGCGGCGGAATCCGAGGCATAACGTGCCGTCTTGTAAAGCCAGCTCATCATGGCGCGGTCGGCCGTGAATTCGGGGGATTTGCGGTGGAGAAGCACGAAAACCGCTTGGGCGACGTCTTCGGCCAAATGCGCGTCCCCAAGCCGTCGCCGGGCCAGGCCGTAAACCCATGCCAGATGCCGCCGGACCAGGTCGGCGAACGCCGAGTCGGAACCATTGCGATGTTGATTAAGCAGTTCGACGTCGGTCATTTGCTATATGATTGCCGCGGGCCAGTGAAACGGACAGTTTTGGCGCACGGACTCTCGCCGTTTACACTTCCACCCCGACATGAGCACGCTTTCTTTTGATATTGACGCGGTCATCGCTGGGCAAAGCCGTCTGAGCGATGCCCAGGCCCTGGAACTCTATCAGAAGGCTTCGATGCACGATCTGGGGAGTTGGGCCTTGGCGGCATCGCAGCGCCTGCACCCCGAGGATTATCGAACCTACGTCATCGACCGCAACGTCAACTACACCAACGTCTGCACTGCCAAATGCACGTTCTGCGCTTTTCGCCGCGACCATGAGGATTCCGATGCCTACACGCTTTCATTCGAGCAGATCGGCAAGAAGCTTTCCGAGCTGGTTTCGATCGGCGGAACGCAGATTCTCATGCAGGGCGGGATGAACGACCGCCTGCCGATCGAGTATTACGAGGACCTGCTGCGTTACATCAAGACGAATTTTTCCACCGTTCACGTCCACGCATTTTCGCCGCCGGAATTCGTGGAGTTCGAGCGATTTTTCCAGATGGACGTTCGCGAGATTATTCGCCGGCTTCGCCAGGCCGGCCTGGACACGATCCCCGGCGGCGGGGGGGAGATCTTCGCGCCGCGCGTCCGCCGGCGCATCGGAATCGGAAAATGCACCGGCGACGACTGGCTCCGCGTCATGCGCGTTGCCCACGAAGAGGGGATGAACACCAGTTGCACGATGCTCATCGGCCACATCGAGTTCGCGCGCGAGCGGATCGAACATTTGTCGGCGTTGAGGGATATGCAGGACTACGCCAGGGCATTGCCTATTGCCAATTGCCTATTGCCTATTGGGAAGAGCAGAGAGCAGGTCATCCGGGATGTGACGGCGCGATGGCCGGGCGTATTCGCTAGATCGCAACTCGCAACTCGCAACTCGCAACTCGCAACTTCCCCCGGCTCTTACACCGCTTTCATCCACTGGCCGTTCCAGCGTGAAAACACTCCGCTGGGCCGCGCGGCCGAATGGGACCCGGACATTCACGGCCCCTTCGACGATTCCAGCAATGAGGACGTGTTGCGCGGCCGGGTCGTCCGCTCGGCGGGGGCGCAGGAATATCTCCGCACGTTGGCGATCGCCCGGCTGTTCCTCGACAACGTTCCATCCCTGCAAAGCAGTTGGGTGACGATGGGCCCGAAAGTGGGCCAACTGGCGATGTTCTTCGGCGCCAACGACATGGGCAGCGTCATGATGGAGGAAAACGTCGTCAGCGCGGCCGGGACCACCTATCGCCTCAACGAGCGGGAGATTTGCCGCCTGATCCGCGATGCCGGCTGGGTCCCGGCCCAGCGCGACCAGTATTACAACGTCCTTCGTCGTCACGACGGCGCCGATTCCCCCGATCTGATTCCCCAAGAGCATCCGCCGGTTCGCGCCGTCAGCCAGATCGACAAGCAATTCATCGGCTCAGCGCCGGGGTTGGACGACGGCAGCGACAGGAGTGCCAAGGTGCAGCTTCCGATCCTCGGCGGGCAGTAGAGCCAAAATCCGAAACCCGAAATCCGAATGACGAATCAAGCCCCAAATCCGAATGACCAAACGAAGATCGCTTCGGAATTTGTCATTCGGATTTGATTCGTCATTCGGATTTCGGATTTCGGGTTTCCCCTGCCATCGCTCTCGGCCCGATCACGTCTGCCGAAAACGTGCGCAGCTCCGCCAACGGTTGCTTCCACGTCTCCTCCGGCATCCCAAGTTTCTCCGTGCACAGGCGCGACAAAAGCTGCTGGCGCGTCCAGCCCGTCTCGCGCGCCACCTGCGGCAGAAATAGTCCGGATCGTCCGCGGAACGAAAGATGAATTCCCCGCTCCAGCGGCTCGAAATCCAGCGGTGAAGAAGCCTTCTGCAATGGACCGAGCACGGTCACTTCGACGTCCAGGTCGCTCAATTCCTCTCGCGTCACCGGCTGGGCCAGAAAGCTCGGGTCTCCCAGTTCGGATTCGGCGGCGGCCACCAGCTTTTCCCGCAGCGGCCGGCCGGTATCCAGCAATCCGATGCATCCGCGCAATGCGTGAGTGTCGCGCCGATGCAGCGAAACGAAGCACCCCGCGGGCTGCCGGAATATCGGATCGTCCAAGGGAGGCAGGGGCCGCGGATCGCCCCCGAGCCGGCGGGTGATTACGTCCGATGCCAGGTCCAGAATCGCTTGTTGGGTTTGTGGCGAGATGTCCATCGCGAACACTATGTTACCGCGCGGCGCCGATTTTTGTGCGCGGTCAGATTATCCACCACATTATTCACCGCGATTTGCCTTGTCCGGCAAGCAGTTGCGCCAATCGGTGGATAAGTGGATTGACGATCTCGAAAAAAAGACGGTTTTCACTTGCCGACGGATATACTGCCACCCGTCGTCGGGCACGAAAGTGACCGGCGAAAAAGGAGAACGCTCCTGACAAGGAGTCCGGCTTTCTGAATGCGAAAGACCGTGCGAAGCAACCAAATGCGGGCACGGCGAAAGTCGGCGGCCAGCGACCAGGCCACCCGATGATAAGCGGCGTAAAAACGCCGAACTTAGGCAATCCGGGTTAGAGTCGCCGCCAGTGGTCTGTCCCCCGCGGAGTGAGAGACTCCCGATCCGGGACAGATCGAGCCCAAGAAGCCGCGAGTGTTCTGGTAACGGGACGTCGAGCGGCGTGGATCCTAGGAACGGGCTCGGGAAAGCGAAACCCACGGCCGTCCAGTCGGGAAACCGCCATGCCGCCCTGTTGGGCGGGTGATCGCGGCGGAAACTGCCGCGATCCAACCGTCTGTATGAAATGGCAGGCAACTGTTGTTTCATGCTGAGCGGGCCGAGGCGGGCCCAGGCCCGGGAGCAGGTTGCCTAGAGAATCGGTCCGATACCAGGATTGTCGGCGAAAGCTGATGAAGGCCCATGCGGTGACGTCGCGAGTCACTTCGTGGGCCATCTGGTTTTTTGGGGGCGAGGGTTAAGGCGCTTTCTTATCGCACACGAATTTCCGCACGCGCCGCTTGGCCGTTGTCCGCGACCACTCGGATTTCATGTTCCCCCGGCGTCGGCTGCCACCACACGGGCTGGCCGCTGGCGCATCCGCTGGCGAGCTGGCCATCGATGAACCACCACAATCGCCCGCCGTCCGGAGCCCTGGCTCGCAGCGCCAATCGCTGCTGATTTGACGGCAACGATGGATCACGCACAATCTCTTGTCCATTGGCCGGAAAAATCAGAGCCGGATCGGCGCCGGCATCCGCGGAGAATTCCACCGACGCGGATTGCGCGTCGGCGTGGAACTCCGCCGGCGGAGAAAATCCGCCCCCACCCGGGTCGTTGGCCGCCAGGACTTTCAGCGCCAGCGGCGCGGCGCTGTCCTGGCCCACCAGCGCATCGGAGCCCGCGCCGTCCGCGTTGCCCAGCCAGACCACCACGGTGCGGCGCGGCGTGACCGCCGCGCACCATGCATCACGATGCCCGCTGCTCGTCCCGGTCTTCCACGCCGGCGACAGCGCCGCCGCCGAGGGGCAAATTCGCTGGGTCCGATCCGGGTCGGCCAGGCAATACAAAACCGCTCTGCAACTTTTCGGCCGAAGAGCCAGGCGAATGTGCGACGGC
>JBEKXM010000167.1:0-8489 GCA_049512115.1 Tepidisphaeraceae bacterium
GCCAACGCGCCGCCTACACCTGGTGGTTCGAACCGCTGAAAGACCCCAAGACCGGGCAGATTCATCCGGAAGAGATTGAGTTTACGATTTATTTTTGAGTAGGGCACAGCGCGGCGTAGCCGCAACCAAAAAATATTACCGCGAAGTCGCGAAGGTCGCGAAGTTGCGCGAAGAAATTCAATTCTTATTTCTTCTTCGCGCAACTTCGCTTCTTCGCCGCTTCGCGGTAACGCATTTGAGCATATAGCTGCGCCTCCGTTCGCATTCCCTTTAGTGCGTCTTCGGTGGTTCCCAAAGCTCAACCCGGTTGCCCTCGCCGTCTTTGATCCAACCAAACTTGCCAAACTCCGATTCCTCGGTTTTCGGATCTACCCACACCCCTTCCCTCTCCAACTGGGCCAGAATCTTTTTCAAATCGGCGACACGATAATTGATCATGTGACCCTGTTTACCGCGTCCGAAGTATTTCGTGTCAGAATCGAAAGTGCTCCACACGGTGGAGCCGGTCTTCTTTGGAATCTTGAGCTCCCGCCAGTGAAATGAGCATCCGCCCCACTGATCCTCGATCGGCAGGCCAAGATGCCATTTGTACCAGGCGCTAAGTTTTCCCGGATTCTTCGCCCTGAAAAACACGCCTCCAATTCCGGTTACGCGCTGTTTCATTGAACCCATTCCTTCCACGATCCGAGTACAATCGCACATTGGGCCGCGGGAAACCGCGTCGTCGAATGGATCTTAACGGAAAGTTCAAATCCCGCGATACGCCCAAGGAAAAACATCTTTGCCACGCAAGGCGGCAAGAAGTCATCGGATCGACGGGACACGGATCGAACCGTTTCTGCGTTTCTAGGCTGAAATCAAGGTTTTTTGACTTGGGCTGAGGCCTATAGGTCGTGGACCAGTTCTCAATCGTGCAAACTGCGCACCGGCTCTGTCCTGGTCATCCACCAACTGCCTTAGGTTCTGTCGGGGCATCGGCTTTTGGCGGCGGTTCGGTGGGCTTGATGTAGCGGTAGTCGCCACGGCTGAAATACTTTTCCAGCCAGATGTACAACGTGATGAAGAGATAGCGGCTTCCCATTTCGCGGATTTTCAGTTTGGCGACGCCAGTGCGCCGGTTTCGCCAGGTGATGGGGATTCGGGTCCAGGTGAAGCCGCGCACGATGGCCTTCAACGGCAGTTCGACCGTGATGTTGAAATGGGGGGAGAGCAGGGGAGCGCATCCCTCGATGACCCGCCGGCGATAGGCTTTGAACGCGTTGGTGGTGTCGTTGAGTCCGATGTTGAAAATGACGCGGATGAACAGGTTGGCCATCCGGTTCAGCACGTATTTCAGCGGCGGGTAGTCGATCGTTCCGCCTCCCTTGACGAACCGGCTGCCGAAGACGCAATCGACGCCGCCGTTCAACTCGTTCCAATAGCGGACGACGTCGCGGCAATCGTCGGATTCGTCGGCCATCATGATGACCACGGCGTCGCCCCTGTAGTGTTGCAGCCCGCATTGAATCGCGCGGCCAAAACCGTGCGGGCCGTTGTTCTGGATGGGGTTCAGGACTGGAATGTGTTGCGCCAAATTCTGTAGAATTTTCCAGGTTTCGTCGCGGCTGCCGTCGTCCACGACGACGATTTCATGGGGGACGTTGTGCAGTCGGAGTTCCAGGTTCAGGTGCTCGACGGTCGAGGCGATGCACGCTTGTTCGTCGCAGGCGGGGATGACCACGGAGAGGAGTTTGAGCGGTTCGGGATCGGACATGCTGGGGCGGCCTCCGTTTCGGACGATTCACTCCCTGGACAGGTCCAGCCAGTCGGGCTCTTGCTCGGCAAAGAGAGCGATTTCTTCAAGGATTCTCTCCAGGCTCACGGTGGGCCGCCAGTTCCAGGCCTGGCGTATGCGGGCGCTGTCCAGGACGAGCCATGGGACATCATACTGCCGTCCCTCGGCCTGTGCCGCAACCGCGTGTCCGCCCCATCGCGCCTCGCACCATTGGGATAGATTCGCCAGGGAAATGGCGTTGTCCAAACCCCCGGCGAGGTTGAATATCCGATGCGGGGAGGGGCGCGAATCGGCGAGTTGTTTTCTGACGGCGTCCAATAGGTCGCGCGGGTGAAGGGCATCGCGGACTTGGTGTCCCTGGCCCCCAAAGCCGATGTATTTCAGGGGGCGTTTGGCCCGCCAGCTATGCAGCCAGAAGCTGAAGATTCCCTGCTCGGCGTGTCCGAACTGCCCCGCGCCGGCAAGGACGCCGCAGCGGTTGATCCAAACGGGAAACCCGAAGGCCTCGCCGTATTCCAAAGCGAGCGTTTCAGAGGCGAGTTTAGTGGCGCCGTACAGCGACACGGGGGCCGCGGTGGAAAATTCCTCGGTGACGCCGCGCGGGGAAAGACCGGGCGGGAGATTGCGACCGACGGCCGGAACGAAAGCGCCGTGGCTGGATTCGAGCGGACATGCGGCCAAGGGAGGAATGGAATAGACCCGGCTGGTGCTCAGGAGAACGAAGCCCGCTTTGGTGGCCTTGCAAAACTCCAACATGTTAACAGTGCCCACCAGGTTGTGTTCGACGACCTGCCGGCTGCTGCTGCGCCCGTCCAGCCCGGCCAGGACGCTGGGGTTGGCGGCGGCGTCGATCACCACGTCCGCCGCCGGCAGCGCCTCAAAATCGCTGGCCATGCGGATGTCTCCATGGAAGACGCGCACGCCCAGCTTTTTCAGTGCCTCGCGGTTGGTCTGGCTTCCGTTGCGGATCAGGTTGTCGATGCCCATGATAGAAACGGACGGATCGGACTCGCACCAAAGCCGGGCCAGGGCGCTGCCTACGAAACCGCAGATTCCGGCAATTAAAATCTTCAAGGGTTCGCTCCTTAGAGGCTGTTTCAAAACCTAATGACCCTGCGATGGGCCGGAAATGGCCCAGATGCTAGGCGGAGCAGCGATAGGCTTTGCCTCCGCGGACGAAGCAACCCTGACCGGACGGGTTGTTGAGTCGCGACAACGCCGCAGATGGGCCATTTCCGGCCCACCCGGAGGGCGACACGCTTTTCGGCCGGCCTCGGCGTCGCTCCTCCTCAACGACCATACGAACATGGTCGCCTCGTCGTCGCTCCTTGATGCCGGCCGAAAATCGTGTCGTCGCAGGGTCATTAGGTTTTGAAACAGCCTCTTAGTCACCGGCGGCACGGCTCCGTCAGCCGGGCTCGCCATTGACCGACGATTTCGCGGATCGTATCGGTCAGGGAATGCGTCAGCGTCCATTGGGGATAGTGGGACTTCATTTTACGAAGGTCGCTGTAATAGCAAATATGATCGCCCACTCGCGGCTGATCCAGGTAGACGTGTTCCTGCTTGCAGCCCGTGATCGAGGCGACCAGGTCGAACGCTTCCAAGATCGAGCAGGAATGGTCCTTGCCGCCGCCAAGATTGTAGACTTCCCCGCAACGCGGGTTCTTGGCGAACTGATAGATGAATTCCGCGACGTCCGCGGAGTGGATGTTATCGCGGACCTGTTTTCCCTTGTAGCCAAATACAGTGTAGGGGCGTTTTTCCAGATTGCAGCGGATCAGGTAACTGAGGAAGCCGTGGAGTTCCACGCCGGTATGGTTTGGTCCGGTCAGGCAGCCGCCGCGCAGGCAGCAGGTGGGCATCTGGAAATAGCGACCATATTCCTGGACCATGACGTCGCTGGCGACCTTGGAGGCGCCGAAGAGGGAATGCAGCGATTGGTCGATCGAAAACGTCTCCGGGATGCCATGTTCAAAGGCCGGGTCGGCGTAGTCCCAGCGCGTGGGAAGCTCCCGCAGGGCGATGGTGTTGGGGCGATCCCCGTAGACTTTGTTGGTCGAGAGATGAATGAAAGGAGACTGCGGACATCCTTCGCGGGCCGCCTGGAGGAGGTTCAGTGTTCCCACGGCGTTGGTGTCGAAATCGTCGAACGGGATCGAGGCGGCCCGGTCGTGGGAGGGCTGGGCGGCGGTATGGACGATGACGTCCGGCGCAAGTGTTTTGACGAGTTTCAGGACTTCGGGACGATTGCGGATGTCCAGTTCGTGATGCTCAAAGTGAGCCAATTCCTTCTGCAATCGCCGCTGATTCCAACGCGTGTCTCCCATCGGGCCGAAGAAAATCGCCCGCTGGTTGTTGTCCAATCCATGAACGTGATATCCCCTGGCGTGGAACAAAACGCAGATTTCGGATCCGATCAACCCCGAAGACCCTGACACGAGGACTTTTGCCATATCACGCCAACCTGCACGTCGTGTGCGGGATGTTAACTCTTATTTGTCAGGTGGCATAGCGCGCCGTCGCTAAAAAGGTACGCGGCCGCCGGGATAATTTCGGATCTTGCGTATCCTCTCCACTGTGTTTGGCCGTTGCGCGTGGCGCTGATCGCGCCAAAGCCGATGATTTTGCCGGAGCCGTCCACGAGGACGATCTGCGGCTCCTTATCGCTTTGGACCGGGTGATTGACCCAACCGAGAACGATTTGGTATTGCCCCAGTTGATCGGAATGGATTTGCGATCCCGTTATTGCACCGGGGCAGGATGTATCTGCCAACGGCAGGTGCCGGATGTTCCGGCCCACCCATGCCGCCGGCGCGTCATGAAAAATCGACAAATTATTTTGACGAAGAAACTCAGCCTGACTTCGCATGAAAGGGTGGGTTCCCGGATTGGACTCGTTCCACTGGTTGACGTCGCGCCACGCCCCCATGTCATAGACCCCGGCCGCGATTGCCGCCGCAGAGTCATTCAACGCCGCATCCCGAGACTTCAGCCCGTCCATTCGGATTGGAATCTCCCTGCACAGCACCACCGCCGCGCAAATGGCCAGCGCGCCGAGCAGTTGCCACGCTCGGGGCGTCTTCCAGCACGCGCCGATAGACAACAGCAGATTCGCCCAATATAGGACGCGCAAAATATTGTAGTGCTCTGTGTATGCATGATCGATTCCGAACGGGTACCGGCCCGCGGCAACCAGGGCGGCGGAACTGAGGAAAAACATCCCGCAAACCAACGAAAAGACCGCCAATTCCTCGCACTTCCCGGAACGGGAACGCCGGACGTAAACAAACCCATTGAAAGCCAGCACCGCCACGGATGCCAATCCAAGAGCGAAGACCAGCGGCTGAAGCGTTGCCGCATCGGAAAGAGTCGCCGCTTGTGGAACGATACACCCCAGAAACAGGAAGAAGAACTTGGCGACGCCCCACGGCGCGGTAGTGATTGTTTTGATCGCATTTCCCTGGGCCGTGTTGCCGTGCAAAAACAATGCGGCCGCAATTACCGCCCCCGCGGCGATCCAGGCTATTTCGCGCCGGCGCAGCCGCAAGCCCACAGCTTCCGCGATGAGCAGAAATGAGACCAGCAGCCCGTTGGCGGAAGTGAACGTGGCAAAAACCGCGAAAACGATGGCGAACGATAATGCCCAGTATCGGGCTCGAGCCGCCCGGCCTTTGCTTGCACCCAACGCCAGCAGGAAAAACGCCACGCCGGCAAATAGATTGACCCCAACGTTCTGGACGTGCATTCCCCATAGAAGCACTCCAATCGTCAACGGCGAAATCGCAAAACAAATCACCATCGCCGCCGCGAGGACACGATGCGTCCAGCTCGCGAAACGATCAAGCCCAACCGCGGCCCAATACAGGCCGCCAATGGCCAGGAGCATCATCGCGGTCACGACAAATTCCGCGATGTTTCTGCCCCCCAGCAAGCAAAGATCGGCCAGGAACACCAGCTTCGAAAGGACGATCCGATGCTCACTGTGGACGTCAAACAGGGTGCGCCAAACATACGCAGGTTCGAGAAATCCCCACTGATCAAACAGCGGCAGCGGAGACAGACTAGGATAAGCGACGACAATTGTAGACGCCGCGATCACCGTGGCCAGCACCATCAGTATCATGGCTGCAACCACGTCGGCAGATCGCGATTTCCCGACGTTGGACACCGGTTGCGCCGTTGGTGGCGTTGGCTGTGGGCGAGCACCGAAGAATCGTTTGAAAAAGCTCATGGCTCAGTTTCCTCTCAGGCAGGATTGTCGCGGTAGGGACGGTGGTTGCCCGCCGCCCCACTGATCCCCGATCGGCAGGCCAAGATGCTGTTTGTACCAACCACTAAGTTTTCCCGGATTCTTCGCCCTGAAAAACACGCCTCCGATTGCAGTTACGCGCTGTTTCATTGAACGCATTCCTTCCACGATCCGAACACAATCGCACATCGGGCTGCGGGAAACCACGTTGTCGAAGGGATATTAACGGAAAGTTCGAATCCCGTGATACGCCGGTGGAAAGACATCCTGCCATGCCAGGGAGGGTTCAGCTTCTGTGCGAGATAAGGTTCAAGCCAGGAATGTCCGTGTAATCCATGGCATTGTGCGTGAGGAGCGCCGCGTCGTGCCGAAGGGCGGAGGCCGCGATCCAGGCATCGCCGCAGTCGATGGGCCGACCGAGCCGACGGCGATGGGCCGTGACATCGGCCCAGTGCTGCGCCATGATCGAGTCGTAAGGAAGCACCACGAACTGCTCGAGCAGCGCATCCAGTGCTTCACGCCGGGAGGCACCCCAGCGGCGAACCAGGGCCCACAACCGCAACTCAGCCACGGTTTGAAAGCAGACACAGAGACGCTTCCCCAAAAGCGCCGATGAATAGAGCGTAGCGCGCGTATCAGCCTTGGCAAGAAACGAGAGGACGTCGGTGTCGAGAATCACGCACGTCCATCAATGGCGGACCTCTCGGACCAGAGCCAGGAACTCGTCAACGGATTCCTCCTCCGGCCAGTCAATGGCGAGATCAGCCAGGTTGTCGATGGGTTGAATGCCTTGGTCGCGAGCCAACTCCTCCACGGTCTTGCCGCCCCAGAATTCCGAGCCGGCCGGCTCGACCTCAACGCGGACGCGCGTCCCCTCGGGCAGTTTCCCAGGAGTATCCAGGACGGCAACGCCATTTTTGATGCGTCCACGGTAAGTCATAAGACATCTCGCTCTCTCGGTAATGGCTAAATCACTATAACCCCCCCGGCACGATCTGAAAAACCATGTTCCATGACGCAGATTCCGGATGCATTCAAAACGCTCGTCAATGACCGCGTTGCGGTATCATTGGAGCGACCGGACACGGATCGAACTTTTTCCACGTTTTCTGCGCCGGAACCAAGGTTTTCGGCTTGGGCTGAAGCCTGTAGGGTCGTGGACCCTTTAGTTTCCTCACGATGCGGCTTCCATCGTCAATTGAGGCGTAACCACGCTCAGCGCAAACGACGCGATATGAGGGGCGAATTGCCGCATAGATGGAGCAGCGAATCTGCTCCTCTTTCGGCAACCGTTCGTTGGGCTGCGATGACGCCACCAGCACCAGATCAGCGAGCATCGCTTCCACGAGTTGAGGGATGTTCATCGGCGATGGTCGAGTAAAGATCTTGAAATCATAGCAATATTCGTGCTGCTCTCGGAGTCACAGGATTTGAACTGATCTCCCCCACCGCCGACACGCAGAAGTGGAAACGCGAACCTCCACATACCGAACCGTCACGCATACGACCCCGAAGCCTTGATTCCGCGCGCGGCCCGCGATGCTTCGCGTTCCTTGGCGGCCTTGGCTTCGTAACCGCTGGCGCGGTAGGCGGCCAGCGGATTTGGATCGAGATTTTTCTTCTTCCGCCATTCCGCCAACAGCGGGCGCACGTCCGTGAAGAACGCGTCGCGCAGACATTGCTCGCCGTCCACGATGTTCATCCGGGTCTGGGCATCGCGCAGCTTCTTTCGGTCCACCAGGCAGGCTTTGGCATAAAGTTCCTGGGCGGTGACGGCGGTCTGAATCATGGCCTCGATCTTCGGCTTGAGATTGTGGCTTTGATCGATCATGTAGGCGATATCCGAAACGTCGCGGCCGCGGACGTCGGCGGCGTTGCGGATTTCGTGGAAAATGCGGAAGACCGCGTAGGGGTCGATGCTGCCGAGCGTCAGATCGTCGTCGGCGTATTTGCGGTCGTTGAAATGGAAGCCGCCGAGCATGTTTTCAGCGAGGAGAAACGCAACGATGTGCTCGACGTTCTGGCCCTGTAGATGATGGCCGGTATCGACCAGGACGCGGGCATTGGGGCCGGCGTCCTTGGCGAAGACGTAGCTCATTCCCCAATCGGCGACGTCGGTGTGATAGAACGCCGGCTCGAACGGCTTGTACTCGACGAGCATGGTCATTCCGCGGGGCATGGCATCGTGCCATTGCCGCAGGGCGCCATGCATGCGCTGCTTGCGCTCGACGATGTCGTCCTGGCCGGGGTAATTCGTGCCGTCGGCAAACCAGAGGCTGAGCAGATCGCTCTTGACGGCCTTGGCGATGGCGATGCAGTCCATGAGATGGCGATGGGCGTGCTCGCGCACCGATTCATCGGGATTGCACACCGAGCCGAATTTGTACACCTGGTCCTGAAACAGATTTGGGTTGATGGCCCCGATTCGGACGCCGTTTTTGGCGGCGACGGCCGCCGTGGCCG
>JBEKXM010000168.1:0-8476 GCA_049512115.1 Tepidisphaeraceae bacterium
GAACTGGTCAACGCCGCGATCGCGGTGACGCGCAACCAGTCCTCTCTGGACTCGCCGCGAATGCCGGTCTTCAAATATCTTCTCCCGGCCGATCCGGCAGTCCAAGGGCGGGTGCTCAACAAAAGCTGTGTCATGTTCGTCTTCTCGACGCCCAATTGGCCGACCAATATGGTGCCGGGGAAAAATTTCCGGGTAGTGGCCGCACCTGGCCAGAGCCAGGAACAGATTGAGCAGCTCCTCAGCAAAATCCAAAAGCGCTTGGAACAGCAGGCGAAAGAGGCCGGCGAAGCGCCGCCCACGGTCTACCAGGAATCCGCCCGCGTGGTTCTGCCGAAACACGTGGCGCCAAGTGTATGATCCGTCTGCACTCCTTAGGGCGGAACTGCAAGCCGCCCCGCGGCGGGCTGCACGTGGGCCCGTCGCTTTTTCTTTTGGGGCAACCAACATGCGAAATCAAATTACCGACGCGATCATTCGGAGCCTGTCCGTGCATGAAGCGGGACACGCCCTGGTGATCAGTTCACTCGGCGCCAAGGTCCATAGCATTGCCGCATTCGATCCTGTGGCGGGCGGGGGAGTCTGCCGGCACGATCCGATCGGGAACCGCCCGTGGGAGACCGAATTGGATAATTGTATTAGAGGGGCAATGGCCGCCATGTCGGGCGAGATTGCCGAACAGATGATCGCCCCGCGCTCGTCAATGGTCCGTCGCAAATACCGCCGGACCGCCGCCGCGATGATGGACGCGGTTTTGTTTCACAAATACGGCCTTTACGGCACGGGCGAAGGCGCCAAGGGCCAGGACCAGGATCGGCACGATTTCAACGTCATGGCCCTCTCGAGCGGATTGCCGCCGGCGAAGTTCGTGCAGCTCTGTCTGGAACGATTGGTGCCTTTGATCGAAAGCGGCCGCGCGGAAATCCTGGGCCTGGCCAAACGTCTCGCCGCGGACGCCCTTGCGCAGCTTCGCGCGGCTGAACCGTTTGAATTGCCGGACGAAACACCGCCCAGTGCGGACGTCCGCACTGACGGCTGTTTTGATCCGAAGCAATCCTTTTTATCATCGGCGACGGCGGGACCCGGCAGGATGGCCCACCTCCGCTCTAGCGCGGCATTTTCCGATGCATCGATCGAAGTCGATGCAGACGCCGGGATAATCCGAAATGCCGCCGTGATGACCGCGGGCCCCGCTGAGGGACATGGATTCGAGATCGACTCAATCACTCTCCAGCAGTCGCTGGCATTGCTGAAGGCCAAGCCCGATGGCGCGCCGATGAGGTTTAAGCACCCAGACGCCGAAGACGACGGTGAACAGATCGTGATTGACGACGCCCTGGGTACACAAGTCGGGCGGCTGAAAAATCCTCGGCTTGCCGGCAGTTCGGTGCGCGGAGACATCTACCTGGAGGACTACGCGGAATTTTTGCCGGGACTGGGGAACGTCAAGAAATACCTGCTGGCCCTTGCCGCCACTGATCCAACGGCCCTCGGTTTAAGTGCCGTGATTTTTTACGACCTTCAACCACTGACGGATGCGTACGGCGCTACCGATGCCCTGCCGGCGGCACGGGTCAACAGGCTCGATTTCGTGGACTTCGTTGGCAAAGCGGCCGCGAATCCAAACGGGTTGCTTTCAGCCGGCCGGGGATTTTCCCGCCCGGCGACGCAACACGTCCGCCGGGACTTTCGCTCGATTCTCGCGAGCGGCCTGGCGTCCGCGATGGACCGGGCCGGCGCGGGACTCCAATTGGACTGAACAATGGACGATGCGAAACGGTGCGCGGCCAAGGCCGCGGACAGCTTTGGCCGCCTCGACGAATTGCTGGGGGATGCCGCCGGCCAATTGGATCGGCTGGCGACGGAGATCGCCGCGGCCGACGCCGGCGACGCCTTCACCGATGCGGCGGCTATATTCTCCGCAGTAGAACGGCGCTGCCTTGTGCTCATCGCCTCAATCCGACGGATTTCAAAACTGGTCGCGCCCCTTCCACCGGAAACGGCCGACCTTCCGAAGCTGTTTCAAAAGAGCCAGAGCCAGATAGCCGCGCTGCTGGGGCACTTCGCTGCGGACCTGAGAGAGCAATTGGAATACCTTCGCCGCCGGCCAAATGAGGCCCATAAATTCAAGGCATCGGTCGAAGCCCTGGATGGCTTCATGGCGCCGCTGCTGGCGATTGCGGAAGACCACGCGGAAATCAAAGCCCGGATCACCGAATCCGCCAAGCCCAAGCCGCAAGACCATAATTGAGGTTTTTCAATGAGCGACGTTCAAGAGCTTAGATTCAAGGTGTCGGCGACGGACGAGGCGACGGCGGTCATCAACAGCATCACCAGCAACGCCGCGAATCAGGCTCGCCGGCTCAATGAGTACATGGCGCTGCAGCAGCAGGCGGCGGTTGCCGCCGCCCAGGGCGGAGGCGCTGGCGGCGGTGGTGCGCTTGGGGAGCTGAAGGGAACATTCGGCCGCGAGTCGCCATTCACTCAGGCCGCCAGGATGTTTGCCGGCGGAGGCGCGATCCTGGGCATTGGGCTGGCGACGCGCGAGTTGGACCAATTCGCGACCAAGCTGGGCGACGTAAAAAAAATGATGGACGAGGGCGCCGGCGCCGGCCAGATCGCCCTTGGCCTGGCCAAGTCAATACCGATCCTCGGCGACGTGGTAAGCGCCTTCGCCCAGATCAATGAACTCATCACGGGGGAACAAGCGGCCGCGGAGTTGGCGAATCAGCAATTTGAGCAGCGGAACCGATATTTGCAGGCCCAGCTTGCGCTGCACAAGCAAATTCGGGATGAGGAGCGACAGGCCGCGCGGGAAATCGCGGAATTGGCCAACAAGACGGCACTCGTCGGCGTTGAGGGTCCCGCTCGGGCATACGCGGAATCGAAAAATGCGGCTGCCGCGAAGAAGTTGGAGATTCAGCAGAAGCTCGAGGATGAAGTGAAGGGCTTCAAAAATGACAAGGGCGTCAATGAGTACGTCCAGGCCCTTCAAAAGCGAAAGAGCGAGGCGGAGAGCCAGGCGGCGGGATGGCAGAGCAACTTGAACGATCCAATGCTGTCGCAGGATGCGGTGAACCTGTCCATGCAGAGGCTGGCCGAATCCAATCAGAAGGCGGCGGCGCTCGGCGCGCAGATAAAGGCGGCGAATGACATGGTCGCCAGTCAGGTCGCGGATGCAACGAAAAGCGCCGCCGACCAGATCGCCGCGATCGACAAGGCTTCGGCGGCGGAGCGGCTGCAAGCGACCAAAGAAGAGTTGACCGCCATGCGCGCCGCTTATAACGAAGCCGATCGCCAGATCGCCGAAAGCCGCACCAAAGCTCAGGCCATGGCGTTGCGAGCAAGCGGGCAATTCTACGCCGCCGACGAATTGGAACTGAAGGCGGCGCTCGAGCGGGAAAACAAAGCTGTTGACGATGCACTCACAAAGCGCGTGACGGGAATCGAGTCGGCGCGGAAGCAAGGTCTACTTGGCAATCGAACCGCCGACGAAGCCAAAGCGGAGGCGTTTTCTCAAGCCGACGCGGCCAAGGCAGCGAACAAGGCTGATTATGATGCAGCCGCGGCAAAGGCGAAAATTGACGCGGCAAAACAACAGGGCGACGTCCAGGACCGGATCGCCAGCGCGCGGATGCAATCACTGGACGCCGAGATCGCCGCCGGCAACAAGGCCCTGGAAATCGAACGCGACCGCTTACGCATCGCCGAACAGTTCAATCAGCGGCGCCAGGAGCTAAATGACCTGTTGGCACAGGCCGCGCCGAACCAGAAGGCGGAAATCCATGCGGAACTGGCCAAACTGGACGCACAGGAAAGAGCCGTGCAGGCCCAGCGGGCGTTCACGTCGCTCCGCGACTTGGCCCACGAGGCGGTGGCGCGGGCGGCTGAGGGCGGAGATAGGCGCAGCAAGGTGGCACTGGCGCAGGAGGACATCAAGAAGCAGTTCAGCGACCAAGCCAAGCAGCTCCAGGCGCTGCTCAAGGACCCGAGCTTGACCGCCAGTGAGCGGCAGGCGGCGGCGGCGCTGCTGGCGGCGCAACCGGGGCAGGAGAAGGCGGCGCTGTTCAACGCCGCCAAGCAGGGCCTGGGCAACGTCAGCCCGCTGGCGGAAACGTCGATCAATCAGGGCGGGCTGCATGGAGTGGCGCAAGGGGCATTGATGGCCCAGTACATGCGGACGCAGACGGACCCGCACGTCATCGCCCAGCAGAAGACCAACGATATCCTGGACAAAATCCTGGAGAAGCTGAGCGAGGAGCCGACGGACGGGGGCGGGGGCGGAGACGCCGGCAGGATCTTCGCGCACTGAGCAAATTTATAAAAATGTCTACGGGTCCTTCCCCGAGGGGCCCCCAACCCACGGGCAAAGCTCGGCCGGAATTCATGCGATTTTCGCGCGGGGAAATTTGGGGTAGCGCGGTAGCGCGGGCGGCGGGAGACGGGTTTTGGACGAAAGGGGCGGGATTGCGGGCCGGTCGGGGGCATTTTTGGGCTTGTGGGGTAGCGCGGTAGCGCCTGGGCGGCGGGGATCAATTCGGGGGTAGCGCGGCCAGGCCGATAACGCGTCGGTACGCACGTTCGTACCGGGAGCATTCTTGGGGGCATTCTCGCCCGCCACAGGGGGATTTCCGGGCTTTCAAGCAACAAGTCGCCCACCCCGTGGACCGCCACCAAGGGCCGTCCTGGGGCCAATGGCACGGACAATCGCGTCATGCCTTTGATCGGGTGGGTTTCTTCACGTCGGGGGTCTTGTTCGGCGGGCGTCCAGGCCTGCGCACCTTCACCAGCTCCAGGTCCGGCCTATCGATCCCCCACCCCCCAATCCACTTTGCCGGCAACCGCTTTTGCTCAATCAGCTTCGTCACTCGCCGGGGAGTGACCTTCAAGACTTTTGCCGCCTCACTGACCGTAAGCATACGGTCGAAACTGTACTGCCGAAGGAATTTCTTCGCAAGACCACTTGAATTATTGTTCCGCCTACGGCATACTTGCAAAAGCAATGACGAAGGGAGCATCCAATGCCTGAACGCAACAAATGCACGATTTGGGAATTTGCAGACGGCACGTCAGACCAATTCGAGGGGTTTCTGGTGACTGAAGTGGACAACGTGAACGCCCCGATTGCGGCCGTTTCGTTGAGGGACGAAACGCCCTGGCCGTCCAAGGAGGCGATGTTGGCAGCGGCGAAGCGCATCGCGGCGGACCCGGGTGCCCAAACCTTCGGAGATGACACGATCGATCTTCGGGGCATCGCAAGGCTGGATAGCAAGCAGATCGTGCCGGGTTGGCTATACAACGTGGCCTGCCAGCGGGTGGGCGACGTCGACGGCGGCTGGCTTTTCCCCTCGATGATGTGCAGGTTTCGGCTTAGTGGAATGCTCATTGCGTACAACCGATTGAAGCACCCCGCCGAATGCCGTGAGCTTGCCTACCACGCTGTTTCGGTCGTCCAGCATCCAGACGGAACCGGCGAGAATGTCACAAGCGTTTTGGCTGTGCTGGACAGGCCCGTGGACGAGGCGGAAGTTGTGGCGCTGATCGGGGACTACGAAAAATCGGGCGACTACAACGATCGGGACATACAGGAGCGGCTTGCCGCCGGCGACGGCGTGATGGAATCGCCGGTCTTCGATCTGCCGTCGCCGCGGGCCAGGGCGTAACAAAATGGCCCAGGACTCCAAAATTTCGTGGACGACGCATTCGTTCAACGTCGTTTGGGGATGCGTGAAGGTCAGCCCCGGTTGTCGACAATGTTACGCCGAGGCCCTGGCTGAAAGACAGGGCCAGTCTGTTTGGGGGCCGAACGCGCCGCGGCGCACGTTCGGGGAGAAGCACTGGGCCGAACCTCTGCGCTGGAACGCCGCCGCGGCCGCGGCCCGGACCCGGGCGCATGTCTTTTGCTCAAGCATGTGCGACATCGGGGAGGACCACCCGACGATCATCACCGAGATGGCCAAGCTTTGGCCGCTGATCCGCCGCACGCCCTGGCTCGATTGGCAACTCCTCACCAAGCGCCCGGAGCGATACCCGATCATCCTGCCGGCGGACTGGGGCGACGGCTACCCGAACGTCTGGCTCGGCACGTCGATTGAGAACAACGATTACGTCTGGCGGGCGGACGAACTGCGGAAGCTGCCGGCGACGGTCCGCTTTGTCAGCTACGAACCGGCGCTGGGCCCGCTGTACAAACTCAACCTGGACGGAATTTCGTGGCTTATCTACGGCGGAGAATCGGGGCCGGGATTCCGCGATCACAATTTGGAATGGGCGCGGGACATGAAACGCCGCTGCGAACTGGCCGGCGTGGCGTTCTTTTACAAACAATCAGCGGCATACCGGACCGAATTGGAAACAGAGTTGGACGGCCAGGTGGTCAAAAACTACCCGCGACGGCGGCTGCCGGTGCTGCAAGGACAAGATCAAAATGCAGGATCACTTTTTGAAAATCGTGGACCCGCGTAACCACGCGGAAGTCCGGGCGATCGACACCACCGAAAAGACGTTGAAGGCCCTGGCCGTGGAGCCGCTTTGTTTCCTCCCTGGCGGAATTTATGACCGTGCATCGGTTGCCCGGATCGTCCGCGTGTCAACTCGCACGGTGGGCAAATTGGTGAACGACGGCGGGTTGCCGCCGCCCTTCTACATCGGAGATTTGCCCCGCTGGACGGGCCAATGCTTAATCGAGTTCTTCAATTCCCAGCAGCGGCAATTCGTGGACGCCATGCAGCGGATCAAGGGCCGGATTCGTTCACCGGAGTAGCGCTCGGGCCGAAAACGGAACTTCCGTCTTTGGCCGATGGGCATCGCGTTTTTCCGCGACAACTGGTGCTCAGGATGCGAAGGACACAAGAGAAAGGACGTTCAAAAAACACTGGAAAAACCGGGCTTCCAACGCCGTTCAGGGAATCGGGTGCCGTACCATGACACGCTGGGGGTCACAGGTTCGAGCCCTGTATCGCCCACTTTTTCAACGGGTTTTGCCCCGCAAATCTGCATCAACTGCTGTCGATTCTGCCTGTCGCTCGATTGAGGCCCCGTCCGTTCCGGTTGCCGGGAACGCTACACCGTCACGCTTAGGCTCGACGAAGGGCAGGGCATTGACTGCCTTGGCCGTGTCCACAAGGCGTAGGTCCGTGTAATGCATCATCGTGGTCTGTACATCCGCGTGGCCCAATGCCGGTATTGCCAGTTGCGGTAGAACGCCGGCACGGGCCAGATGAGTGCCGAACGTGGTCCGAAGGGCATGGCGGTCAAGTTGCCTGCCGTCCGCATCGTATCGTTGGATGCCTGCCCGCTTGCAATCCCGGTGAAACGTCTTGACCCGTGGAACGATGAGGAAGATCGGATCGGCGTTAGATGCAAACGGCACTTCTTTTCTCATCCGCTTTAATTCTTGGAGCAACCGGAGATGCAACGGCGGATAGGTGTCATCCTGTTTGCCCTTGGCATTGCCGGCTTTCAGGCGGACCAACGAATTGTCAAAGTCCACGTCCCCCCAAACAGCAGCCTTCATCGACGCGATTTCGGAGAACGGCCGCTACCGATGAGGCCGAGATCTTCTTGCGGACAGGTTGGACACCGGCGCTGGCACTCCCGTAAATATAGCCATTGGGGTCCACGGACATGGTGTCCGTAGCATCCACTTTCGCCAATCGCGGATTTGGCGACACCGGTGGCTAATCTGTTTTTGTGGATACCTTCAGCCTCATCGGTGCGAGCATCCCGGTGGGTTTCAATCCACTCCGGGGGATCAGCCCCGGAGAAGCGTCGCCGGAATTTCCATCTCCTCCCGCTACGGCGGTTTCAATTGCTGACCTTAATCGCCAACCTGCCGCTCACCACAGCGGAAACAGGCCGAAGCCGTGCGCCGGCTCCTCGCCGTTCTGCGTCGCCGAAATATTGACGAGGGGCCGGGGTCGCAAGGTAGAATGAGAGTGTGCGTGGTGATGATCGCCCGAGACGATCACTCCCGCATTTGGCCAGCCCAGGGCGTGAAGGCCTCGGCTGGCGGACGTAGCAATAAGGAGCACTCATGCCAGCCACGGAAGGCTATACCGCATCGGTTCCACCGGTCGCCACCGAAACCGGGAAACAACCTGTACAACCGCCTGCGGATCCTCCGCGGCGGCCGGGTGTAATCCTCATCCGCGATCTTCTAATCCCAATGCAGATAAAATTGGCCTCTGGCGACGTTTCGCCGGAGATCGATGTCCGAGCTTTTGAGCTCTACCGCGACGCTATCGTACGAGAGGCCGGCAGCCGGGACGTCCTGGAGCAATGCCTGTTGGAGCAGGTGGCGGCGGCCCACCTCGCGAGCCTCTGCCTTCAAGCCCGCTGCGGCATTGCCCAGACGCCAGAGGCGGCAGGTATTTATGCCGCCTCCGCCGCGAAGCTGATGGGCGAAATGCGCCGGTCCATCGTGGCGATTAAAGAAATGCGCAGCCCGACGCTGCCGGCCAACATCACGATCGCTGCC
>JBEKXM010000169.1:0-8468 GCA_049512115.1 Tepidisphaeraceae bacterium
GGGCGATCGGCTGGAAGTGCCGAAAGGCGCGGTCAATCCGGCGGGGAAATAGGTTTGCCCGGCGTTGGGAATCGAGATTGCCGCCGGATTTTCGGTGAGAAACGCCGCACAAGTGCGGCCGCCAAAAAGAATGCGGCTTCCCGGCCCGACAGCGTTATTCAAGTTTCCATCGCACTAAGCCGACATGATGTTGGGAGACGTGGTGCGCGCTGAATCAACGGAAAATAATCCAGTCGTAACGGGCGCCGTGGAGGCGTTGGAGAAGATCGAAAGTCTCCAGGCGGAGCTGGCGACGCTGCGGAATGAATTGAATTTCATGAGCCGGCGGGATGAGACGCTGAACTTTTACATGCACCGGCTGGACGAGGAGCTTCGGCTGGCGGCGCGGCTTCAACAGGATTTCCTTCCAAAGACGCTTCCGCAGATCGGGCCGATTCATTTTCATACGCTGTTCCGCCCGGCGGGTTACGTCAGCGGGGACCTTTACGACGTGGCGCGGCTGGACGAGGCACACGTGGGGTTTTACATGGCGGATGCGGTTGGACATGGCATGCCGGCGGCGCTGCTGACAATGTTCATCAAAACCGCGTTGGTGACCAAGCAAATTTCCCCCCAAGGGTATCGGCTGCTGGACCCCGGCGAAGCGATGGGCCGGCTGAACGACTCGCTGGTGCAACAGAAGCTGACGCATGCGACGTTCGCGACGGCCGTCTACGGGACCGTGAACGCCAACACGCTGGTTTGCCGATACGCCGGCGCCGGGCATCCCCCGCCGCTGCTGATCCGCGGCGATGGGAGCACGATGAACCTGTATGGAAAGGGAGCGCTGCTGGGCATATTCCCGGATGAAAAATACGGCGATTCTCAGATTCAGCTTCGGATGGGCGATCGGCTGTTCATTTACACGGACGGAATCGAAGTGGCGTTCGCGGGCGACATGCTGTCGAACACGCAGCAGTGGCGTGCGGAGCTTCAACGTCGCAGCGATATGCCGGCGGAGCAGTTATTGAAGGAATTGTCGGACAGTCTGGACAAGGAGAACGGCAGCCTGGCGCCGAAGGATGATCTGTCGATCATCGTGCTGGAAGTGAAATGACCCGCGTCATAGGTCATTGGTCATTGGTCATTGCAATGGATCGCCATAGACGATCTGGCTGAATTTGAATCCGTCAGCCTCTTGCTTTGCCTCGATGAGGACAAACAACGGGCGGTGATGGGCGTCGAGGTCTGGGCGCGTATCCCATAAAACGATGATGCCGACCAACGTGCCGTCCGGGGCGCCCAAGGCCTGAGTCATCCACTGCATGGCGACGGTTTGGCCGGGTTTTTCGTCCAGGGCGAGGGTCTTTTTATCGAAATCGGAAACCGCGGCGGATGAATTCACGTCGCGGGCGATATCCGCGGCCACGGTCGGGGGCGGATAGAGATAGGCATGATCTCCGAGCACCGAGCCGGAGGTGGCGAAATCGACGAAATCACTGACATCGGAATCGGCGGCGGCGTTGAATCGGCGAAATCGGCAATCCGGGGCGACGAGGGATTGCAGGGTCTGGCCATCATGCGCTGCGGCGGCGGCGGCAAGGGAACTGACCTGCCTCTCCCAGGAGGTTGGAACTTCCGTTTGCGGCCGAGTGGTCTGCCCGGCGGCCAGGCCGGTGAACAGCGCCAGCACCGAAATGAAGATAAAGAGCCGCATCAGGTGATCTATCGGCAAGTTGAGGCCCGCGTGCACGGTCGGACGAGGTTATCGGGCGGGGAAACGGCGATAATTTTGCACCCTCCCCGGCGGCGGCCGGGGATTTAGAATCGAGTGCATGGCCCAAACAGGCTCGGCGCCGAAGTCCGGGCGCGTCATTGCCCTGGCATCCGCCTGCGTCATCGTCGCGGGATTGTATTTCGCCCGGGACGTGCTGGTTCCGCTGGCGGTGGCGCTGCTGCTGACGTTCCTGCTGGCGCCGCTGGTTCATCGCGTTGAGCGGCTTGGGCTGCGGCGCGTTCCCGCTGTTTTGACGGTGGTGGCCTTGTCGTTCGCAATTCTGGGCGGGGTCGGATGGCTGATCTCCAACCAGGCGACAGATCTGGCCGTGAAGCTGGGGGACTACCAGGGGGACATCGAGCACAAGATTGAAAACGTACACAGCTATTTCGGCCACGGGGCATTGGCGACGGCATCGCGCACGATCAACCGAATGGCGCAAGACGTGGCCGCGACGCAGCCCGGCCAGAGCAACGCCGGGTCGTCATGGCTGACGCGGGGCAGCGAGGGGAATCCGATCGCCGTGTCGATCGCCGCCGCGCCGGAAACCGGCAGCATTTTCAAGACCCTCGCCACGGCGGTGCAGTTCGTTTCGCCGATGGCCCAGTTGGTAATCGTCATTGTTTTCGTGGTCTTCATGCTGATCCAGCGCGAGGACATCCGCGACCGGATCATCCGTCTGGTGGGCCATGGGCAACTGACGCTGACGACGCGGGCGCTGGACGATGCCGCGACGCGCATCAGCCGTTATCTGATCGCGCAATGCGCCGTCAACGGAGTGTACGGCATCGTGGTGGGCATCGGGCTGTACCTCATCCATATTCCGAACGCCCCCCTGTGGGGTTTGCTCTGCGCATTGTTGCGATTCATTCCGTATCTGGGCGTTTGGATAGGAGCGGCGTTTCCGATCATTCTCTCGTTCGTGGTGCCGGAGGGTTACTACGCCGCCCGGCCATTTCTGACTGTGGGATTGTTCGCGCTTGTGGAATTGCTCGCCGCCAACGCGGTTGAGCCGGCATTGTTCGGCTCGCGCACGGGCGTGTCGCCTCTGGCGATCCTGGTCGCCGCGGTGTTTTGGACCTGGCTGTGGGGAGTGGTTGGGCTTCTGCTATCAACGCCGTTGACGGTGCTCCTGGCGGTCGCGGGAAAATATGTGCCGCAATTGGCGTTTTTGGACGTTCTGCTCGGCGACCAGCCAGTGCTCGCTCCGCCCGAACGCTATTACCAGCGTCTGCTGGCCGACGATCCGGAGGAGGCGGAAGACCTGCTGGAAGAATTCGAAAAGACGCGCAGTTCGGAGGAGGTTTACAGCCAGATCATGCTTCCGGCGCTGGCGATGACCGAGCGTGATTACCACCGCGGAATTCTGGACGAGACCCGCTGGGATAACATCGCCCAGGTGCTGAAAGAACAGGTGGAATCCCGTGAGCGTCCGCCGACGAACAATCCGATGCCTGGCAAGCCGCTGGCCGTGCCGCAGAATTGCGTCGTGCGCATCGTTTGCCTGCCGGCGCGCGATCAGGCTGATGAAATTGCCGGCCTGATGCTGGCCAACCTCCTGCACGAACAGGGCTATAGCATTACAAACGTCTCGGCGACAACGCTGGCCAGCGAACGAGTTGACATGATTTCGCAGTTAAAGGCGGAAGTGGTGGTGATCTCGGCATTACCGCCGGGCGCCACGGTTCACGCTCGGTATCTTTGCAAACGAATCCGCGAGAAATTCCCGGATATTCAGGTTCTGGTGGGAATATGGGATGCGAAGGAGAATCTGGAAAAGACGCAAAAGCGCCTGGCGGGCTCGGCGGATGTCGGGCTGGTTGACGGATTCCAGGAGGCCGTGGCGATGATCCATCAGATGATCCAGCCGCTGCTGATCCGCGATGCGGACCCGGCGGCCAAGCCGCCGAACAGCGCCAGCGCCGAGATGAAAATGGAAAGCCGCATCATCTGATCTATCGGTAGATTCCGACCGAAGCACGCCGTCCGGCGGAGTTATCGGGCTGTGGTTCCCTCGCCCGGTAATCCGGGAGAGGGGGAAAATGCCTAAAGGGATTGCCCGGAAGCGGGCTTGGAAGATGGACGGGCTTGTTGAACCTGATTTCCCCAGGCGCGGTACAATTTACCGCGAATGAACCTCTTTCGCCGGGATATATTGCGCAAGGTCGCACTGATATTGCTGGCGATGTGCTCGGTAACGGCGGTGGCTTGGCCATGGAGTTACTGGCGAGCCGAAGGTATCGGTACTCATATCTTTTCAAATTTGGTTTTCATCGCCGTAATTGAACGGGGAAGCTTCTGTGTGGGCATGCGATCGGACCTCGGATCTGCGAGGAGCGTTGAGTGGTTCCACGGCCAGCCGACCAATGAATTGAGCGGCCACTCGGTTTTGAACTTTGTCTTCTATCCTTTGAGGAACGGCTTGGCGCTTGGCGTTCCGCTTTGGCTGTGCTCAGTGCTCTTCGGATGTTGCGGCGTTTTTGTCTTACGCCGCGCCCGAGAATCGCTTCCGGGACACTGCACTGTTTGTGGCTACGATCTTCGCGCCACGCCCAACCGTTGCCCGGAATGCGGGACGGTTCCGCCGAAAAAGGAAGCGATTTCCAGGTGAACCACAAATGATGCCCCTCGATTACGCTACGCCAAAGGCTCCCAAGCCAACTCCCCTACTCGGTCGTGTCTCCGCAAGCTGTATCTGTATTGGCATCTATTCCTTTTTCTTCGGCAGCAGACTGCGTTATGGGCCGAAGACCTGGATAGACTGGGTAACTCCACTTTGCGTTTTGTTGTTTTTTGGCATTGCGTTTGCCACAAGTGTTGTCGCAGTAGCGCGCCGTCGAAGTCGCACGAGATTGGCATGGATTTCGTTTTCGATTTCCATTGCCCTTTGGGCGTTCATTCTTTATGTCTTGGAAGGTTAATTGATTCTCAAACTGAGCAGCCACCCCGGTCCCTGTCTGGTCGCGACAACGAAAGATCGAGGGCGCAATCAAGCTGCCGCTGGCGGTACAGTACTTGCCAACGTTATGCCCCCCGCCGCCGGGTGCCCGGTCATTTATCCGCAAACAAGGTCTTCAAACTGATCCGATCAAATAGCCGGCGATATTCATCGGAGGTGGTTTCCAGAAATGCCTCTGCGTAGCCCTGGCCGTGAAGATGACGCATCGAACGGTACTGGTTCAAGCCCAGGATCGTTCGAGAATAGTTCAGCAGACGAGTCTGCGAAACGAAGGCCTCGATGGCCTTGTGCTTGGCGTCGGCCGTTTGGGTGATGTCCGCCATCCGATTGGCGGGCAGCGGGGTCCAGACTTCGTAGCCGCGGATGAGGAGATTGCGGCAGAGGTCGGCGGGCAAGGCGTCGATCGACTTTCGCAGGATTCGATTGGTGGCCCAGTGATCGGCATGGTGATCGGTCAGGGCCGGGGCGTAGATAATGGCGGGCTTGCGCTCGGTGAGGATTTTCACCAGGGCCGCGACGATTGCGGGGGAATCGTGCAGCGAGCCGTCGGGTCCGTCGAGAAAGATCAGATCGCGCACGCCGACGATTTCGGCGGCCTTGCGGCTCTCGGCTTTGCGAAGCTCGTTCAGCGGCGGATCGGTCGGTGGGCCGCCGGTCATCCCGTCGGTCATGTACACGAACGTGACGGGGACGTTGGCCTGGACGTGGCGGAGGATCGTCCCGCCGGGGCCGATGATCTCATCGTCCATGTGGGGGGCGAGGACGAGGACGGGGCCGGCGTTGAACTGCTCGATGAGCCGGGGCGCGAAATCGGGCGTGTCGAGCGTGAGCCAAAGGCGGAGGGAATTGCGGGAGTGTTTCGGCAGCAGCGTGCGCCAGGCTGAAAGAAGGAGATTTTTGATCAGTCGGTTCATCGAGCGGAAAAATGGGAGTCCCCACGGCAGCGCCGTGGGCGTTATGCAATACCGTGGGCGTTAGGCGCCGACGAGCATGGCGTCGCGGAGGCGGGCGAGGGCCTCGTGCTCGATCTGGCGCACCCGCTCGCGCGTCAGGCCGACGCGCTGGCCGATCTCTTTCAGCGTCAACGGGTCGTCGCCGTCCAGTCCGTAGCGGAGCTTGAGAATCCTGGCGGCGCGCGGGTCCATGTCGGCCATCAACTCGTCCAGATGGCGAAGCTCATCGTCGTCGCGAACGATCTGGTCGGGGGAAGGATTGTGGGTGTCGGCGACCAGTTCGTTGATGGTCAGCTCTCCGTCGGCGCTGCCCGACTGGGTCGGCGAATGATACGCCTTGACGGCCTTGCGAATGATCCGCAACTTCTTGGCGGGCATCTTCAGGTGCGCGGAAAGCTCATCGATATTCGGAAGCCGGCCAAGGCGCTCCTCCAGCTCGCGCATGGCATACTTGAGCTTGGAAATCATCTCGATCATATAGGCCGGGATGTGGATGGGCTGAACGCTGTTGATCAAAGCGCGTTTGATGGACTGCTTGATCCACCAACTGGCATAGGTGCTGAAACGGGCGCCGTTTTCGGGATCGAATCCCTCGACGGCCTTGAGTAGGCCGATGTTGCCTTCTTCAATCAGATCGGGGAGCGAAAGGCCGCGGTTGACGTAGTGCTTGGCGATGTTGACGACCAGGCGGAGATTGGATCGGACCATGGTCTCGCGCGCGGCCGGGTCGTTGTCCCGGATGATCCGCCGGCCAAGCGCCTTTTCCTCGGCCGCGGTCAACAGCGGGGAAAGGTTGATCTGACGCAGGTAGAGTTGTAGTCCGGATTGAACGGCGGTCGTAGACATAGGTTCAGCACTGTTCACTACGCTTATCGGACCAGCTCAGTTCTGGGCTTTTCACGGAAGCCCCGAATTTCAAAGCCGTTGGGCGACAGTGCCTTGGGACATATCGGTTGGCGGTCAGACCGACTTTGGGTTATCGAGCGTCTTATGGGGGATTTGGGGGGGATGCCAATGGGTCAGGGAAGAAAGGTCATTTGTCATTGGTCATTGGTCATTTGTCATTTGGAAGACAATTCGGAATCGGCGACACCAACGACCAGTGACAAGTGACCAATGACAAATGACCAATGACACGAATTGCCATTATTCCAGATCGATGTCGCCGAGTCCGCGGGTGTGCTCGCCACCTTCGAGGCCGCCGCGGAGGCCGCGCTTCTCGGCCCGCTGGGCACGGGCAGTCTCACGGGCTTCCTCCTCCTGGGCCCATTGGGCACGCTTCAGGGACAGACCGATCTTGCGCTCCTCGCTGTCCACGCGCAGGATCTTCACTTCCAATTCCTGGCCAACCTTGAGCATGTCCTCGGGCTTGTCCACCTTTTGGTCGGAGATTTCCGAAATGTGCAGCAGGCCTTCCAGCCCCGGCTCCAGCTCGACGAATACGCCGAAGTTGGCGATCTTGGTGACGTGACCCTTCACGACCATGCCCGGCTGATAATTGGCGGGGATCACGGTCGTCCAGGGGTCTTCCTGCATCTGCTTGAGGCCCAGGGCGATGCGCTGTTTGTCCTGATCGACGGAGAGCACGACGGCCTTGACCGACTCGCTCTTCTTCAGCACCTCGCTGGGATGCCCGATCTTCTTGGTCCAGGACAAATCCGAAACGTGCAGCAGGCCGTCGATCCCTTCCTCGATCTCGACGAACGCGCCGTAGTTGGCGATGTTGCGGACCTTGCCCTCGACCACGGAGCCGGGCGGATATTTCTCGGCAACGCGTTCCCAGGGGTTCTCCTCCACCTGCTTCATGCCCAGGGAGATTTCCTGCTTGTCCTTGTTGATCTCCAGCACCTTCACCTTCACGTGCTGGCTCTGGGTGACGACTTCGCTGGGATGATTGATCCGCTTGGTCCAGGACATCTCGCTGATGTGGACCAGGCCCTCGACGCCCTCCTGCAATTTACAGAACGCGCCGTAGGACATGATGTTGACGACCTCCGCGTCGTGAACGCTGCCGACGGGATAGCGCTGCTCGATGTTCTCCCAGGGGCTGGCTTCCTTCTGCTTCAGGCCCAGGGCGATCTTTTCCTTCTCCTTGTCGATCGACAGGACCTTCACTTCGATTTCCTGGTCAATCTTCAGGACTTCGCTGGGATGGTTGATGCGGCCCCAGCTCATGTCGGTGATGTGCAGCAGGCCGTCGATCCCGCCGAGGTCGATGAACGCGCCGAAATCGGCGATGTTCTTGACGATGCCCTTGCGGACTTCGCCCACCTGAAGGCCGTCCAGGGTCTTTCGCTTCATCTCCTCGCGCTGCTGCTCGATCATCTTGCGGCGGGAGATGACGATGTTTCGCCGCTCCTCGTCGATCTTCAGGATGACGGCGTCGATGGTGCGGCCGATCCAGTCGGAAATCTCGCCGGGCCTGCGAATGTCCACCTGGCTGGCGGGGAGAAACACCGGGACGCCGATGTCCACGAGCAATCCGCCCTTGATCTTCTTGGTGACCTTGCCGGAGACGGGATTCCCCTCCTTTTTGGAAAGCATGATCGTTTCCCAATTGATGATGCGGTCGGCCTTGCGCTTGCTGATCCTGACCAGGCCGGTGTCGCCCTCGACGTCCTCCAGGAGGACCTTTACCTCATCGCCGACCTTCACGTTGTCCGGCTCGTCAAACTCCGCGCGCTCCAAAACGCCTTCGCTCTTCAGCCCAAGCTCGACGACGAAATCGTCGCCGGAGGTGCTGGAAACTTTTCCCTTGAGAATCGCGCCCGGCGTGAAGTCCTGGACCTCGTCGCCGGCC
>JBEKXM010000170.1:0-8451 GCA_049512115.1 Tepidisphaeraceae bacterium
TCGGGGGAGGGTGAGGGGAAAATCCGAAACTCGAAATTCGAATCAACCTCGAATGACCAAAATTCGAATTTTGAATTTGATTCGTCATTCGAATTTCGAATTTCGAGTTTCATTTGGCAATCGGCCCTTGGCGTTCTACTATTACCCCAATGCCTCCCCTTCGCATCGGCAAATTCGACCTCCGCAGCCGGCTATTCGTCGGGACGGGGAAATATGCCAGTTATGAAATCATGCAACAGGCGCTGGAGGCCAGCGGATGTCAGGTCGTCACCGTGGCGGTTCGGCGCGAGCGGCTGATCGACCAGCAGGGACGAAACATTTTGGATTTCCTCGATCTGAGCAAATACGTCATTCTGCCGAACACGGCCGGATGCTTCAGCGCCGAGGATGCCATTCGCGTGGCGCTGCTGGGGCGGGATTTGCTCGAAAAGCAGAAGAATCCCGGTGCCAACTGGGTGAAGCTGGAAGTTCTGGGCGACAAGAAAACGCTGCTGCCCGATCCCGTGGGTTCGCTCCAGGCTACGCGGGAACTGGTCAAGGAAGGGTTCACCGTTCTGTGCTACACCAGCGACGATCCCATAGCGGCGCGGCGAATCAAGGAAGCGGGGGCGGCCAGCGTGATGCCGGCCGGCAGCCCCATCGGATCGGGCCAGGGCGTGCTGAATCCGCTGAATATCTCGCTTTGTTTGGAAACTCTGAAACAAGGCGACGCGAGTTATCCCGTGATCGTGGATGCCGGCGTCGGCACGGCCAGCGACGTGACCGTGGCGATGGAACTGGGCGCGGATGGAGTGCTGCTGAACACGGGGGTCGCCCATGCCAAGGACCCGGTGAAGATGGCCGCGGCGATGCGGCAGGCTATTGATGCCGGGCGCCTGGCCTACGAGGCCGGGCGAATCGCCAAGAAACGCTATGCCACCGCCAGCAGCCCGTTTGACGGGGTCATCAGCTACATCCCCGGCGAATGAAATGTCGCAGGAACTCTGGAACACCCTGGCGGGCAAGGCGGGCCTTGGCCTCGATCCGCAACAGACCGGCCAACTTAACGCTTATCTCGATCTTCTGCTGGCCGCCAACCAGCGGATGAACCTGACTCGCATCACCGATCGCGGCGAGGCCCAAATCCTTCATGTCGCCGATGCACTAACGGTCTTGCCGCATTTGCCGCCAAGGGGGCATCGTCTTGCGGACGTGGGCAGCGGCGGCGGGGTGCCGGGCATTGTTCTCGCCATCGCCAGACCGGACGTTCAGGTCGTGCTCATCGAATCCACGCGGAAGAAGGCGGATTTCCTGCTGGCGGCGGCAAACGCGCTGAAGCTGGCCAACGTCAAGGTGGAACCAAAGCGGGCGGAGGACCTGGCGTGGTCGCCGCAGCGCGAATCTTTCGACGTGGTCGTCGCCCGCGCGGTGGCCCTGCTGCCGATTCTGGTGGAATGGCTGTTGCCGCTGGTGAAAGTTGGCGGCTGTGCCCTGGCGATGAAGGGGCCGAAGGCGGTTGAGGAAATGAAGCAGGCTCAACGGGCGACAAAAACGCTTGGCGGGGGCGAATCCGCGGCATTTCCCGCGGATTTGCAGCAGGCGACGGGGCATTTGATCGTCAAAATCCCGAAAATCGCCCGAACCCCCGGGCGATTTCCCCGCCGGCCTTCCGTTGCCAAGGGCGTGCCGATATAGCCGGTATAGCGCAGGCCAAGCAGGCAATGAATGGATATAATTGACAGGCTGCCATTGAGCTTGCGCTCAAATCCGTCGCTCAGGAAGGTGCCACATGCTCGTGCTGACGCGCCAGCGAGACCAGACCATCATGATCGGTGACGACGTTGAGATCACGGTCGTCGACATTCGCGGGGACAAGGTGCGGCTTGGGATCAACGCTCCCCGAAGCGTGGTGGTGCATCGCAAAGAAGTATATGACCACATCCGCGCGGAGAACCAGGCGGCGGCCCGGTTGAAAGTCCAAGACCTGGCAAATGTCCCCGCGGTACCACCCGAGCCGAAACATCTCGAGCCGTCGAATGGCCCGTTCCCCCGTTTGGCGCAGGGGGACGAGAACAAGAATAAAAGCAAAATCAAAGACACGTTTCTGCTGGCCGCGATAGATGAGGCCCGCATCGGGCTGAGTGAGGGTGGTTTGCCGATCGGGTCAGTCCTGGTGCGAAATCATCAGATCATCGGTCGCGGCCATAACCGGCGCGTGCAACGCGGCGATCCCATGGCCCATGCGGAGATCGACTGCCTTACTAACGCCGGACGGCAAAAGACCTATGGCGACACGGTTCTCTATTCCACCCTCATGCCGTGCCATCTCTGTAGCGGAGCGGCGGTTCAGTTCGGTATCCCCAAAGTGATCGTCGGCGAAAGCGTCAATTTTGCCGGAGCCCCGGAATTCATGCGATCCAAGGGCATCGAAGTCGTAGATCTGCACGATCAGGAGTGCATCGAAATGATGGCCCAATTCATCCGCGAACATCCGGAGCTTTGGAATGAGGACATCGGAAGGTAAGATAACGTCCGAAGGACGAAAAACCGGGCAATGGCGGAACTGCCTCCACAAAGTCGAATTTCCCTCCGGATCGAAGGCGATGGAATGACCATCACCATCCCGAAGGCCGCCGGCTCCTCGCCCGGCGTAAGCTGGGCCGCCGCCGCCGCGTTCTCCTTTCTCACCGTGACCTTCATAGCGCAGGGAATCCTCAGTGGAAATCTGCTGTGGACCGGGGCGGGATTTTTCTGCTTTCTCATTACCGGCTGGCAGATGCTGGCCCTGCGTGGCCTGCCAACCGGGAAATCCGGGCAAACCAAGCTCCAAATCACCCCCGACCAGCTTGCCAAGATCACCGGCCCCGCCAACGCTCCGCAGCGTCAACAATGGCCGCGATCTGCGGTGACAGACATCCGCGTCGATCCCGAATCCGATTCAACGCCCCCGGGCTTAAGCTTGGTTTTCAATGACGGAAAACCCCCGGTTTGCATCTTGTCCGGCGCCGATCCCGCCGAACTGAACTGGATCGCCGAGGAAATCCATCTGAAGTGGGGAATGGCCTCTACCGACTCCGTCGCATCGGCCGGGTCGTAGGCCGGCTGTTGTCCGAGTCGAAGGAAGGCCGGTTAGCTGTTGGCGAGACGGGAATGGGGTCGATGTCCCAAAATGTCCCCAAATGTGCACATTCTGACAAATAATTTTCCGGATCCCGGGGCGGGCCGTTGGGCATGGCGCCGGCAAGGTAGTTGCGGAATCAGTGCACATGGAGCCCTCTGGGTTAGAGCAGTCGAACAGAAGAACAGAGGGAAGAAAAAAGTGTGTCCCTCTACATAATGGTCCGGCAGGTGAAAGAATTGGACGTGTTTTGCGGAATTCCGCGGATTTTTTTGAAATATTTTTTGGGGGGGCGGGAATGGGGCGGGCCGTCATTAGCTTTCACCGGAACAACAACGGTTTTATGTGCGTGCTGGGATCGGAGTCCTGGCTAAGGGCCAACCTTTCGTGGTTGTGGTGGTCACGATAGAATTCATGCGTGGCAATCGACGTGTCGGCACAGACTCGTTTCTGGAGAGAGGGATCAACCGATGACTTGGAGGCTGCGCACGCTCTGTTGGCCGCCGGCAAGGTCCGACACGCGGGGTTTTTTCTTCATTTGGCGATCGAGAAGGCCATGAAGGCGCGAGTCGTTGCGGCAACGCGCGACGTGGCGCCCCGCAGTCACGATTTGCTTTTTCTTGCAGGGCGGGCGGGAATTGATTTGACGCAAGAACAACGCGACTTTTTGGGGCGAGTGCAGGTATATTGCCAGGAAGGCCGCTATCCCGCCCAAGCACCTCCGGCGCCCGCGGCGCAGACAGTTGCGCGGGACCTACACAATGCAGAGGAGTTGGTTCGATGGTTGACCGATCAATTGAGCAATCCGTGAAAAGATACTTGGTAGCGGTCCGTGAGACGGGCATCCAGGCGAAGCGAGGGATTCTTTACGGCTCGCGTGCCCGCGGGAACGCCGGCCCCGACAGCGATATCGACTTGATCGTGATTGCGCCCGAGTTCGATCATGCTTCCGATCGGAACTTGGTGGAGCGCCTATGGCAATTGCGCGCTCGCACCGATCATCGGATCGAACCGGTGCCTTGCGGCGAAGCCGAGTGGGAGGCGCCGCTCACGGCCCGAGCCATTATTGAGATTGCGCACCGCGAGGGGATTGAGATCGCCGCGTAAGCAAGGAACTCGGGGGGGAACCGGGGAGCGAGCGCTTCATGAAGCAACCGAAATTCCTCACGTGCCGGGTCCATTCCGGCTGCCGAAAAATGCCGCTAATGTCCCGGCCGGGTCGTAGGCAGGCTGTAGTCCGGCTGCATGTCGGGGGTCAGATCGACGCCGGTTGCGGTCTGCACGGTTTGAATCAATTCCTGCGGCGTTTGCGGGGTGTGGGCACGCCAGACCGGCAGAACTTTTGCCAGCGCGCCGTCTCCGGCTTTGGCGAGCAGCGAATGAATCACCAGCGCGCCCTTGGGCAATAGCGCCTGGTCGTAAGCCGCCAAATACTCGGGGCGAATCTGCGCGGGGTCCAGGGCGTTGATCAGATCCAGCCGCACGAAGGGTCTGGGCTGGTCAGGCCGGCCGATCAATCGCTCCGTCCACGTTTGCCGCGGGATCCCCGTCAGCAGGGCCGCGTACTTGACCGCAAAGACGTTGGAGGCGCCGAAATCAACCCACGTCAGCTTCGCCGGCAGTTTCAGCGGATCAAAAACCTTCTCGTGAATGAAGGCTTCGAGGAGATGCTCGGTCTGGTTCATGGCCAGCATCGACAAATGATTGGTCATGGCGTCCTCGTATCGCTTGATTTCCGCGGCCAGGACGTCGCTCCGCGTAGCGGAGGCATCGCCGTCGTGAATCTCGACCCACAGGACCAGATCATCCATCGGCCCAGCGGCGGAGACCCGGACCGTCGGAGCATAGGAAATATCATGGGCGAATCGGATGTAATGGAATCGCGGATCGCTCCAACCGGCATCCATGAGGTCGGCGATCTTTTCCCGGGTCGCCGGGAAGTAATAAACCGTGGGCTTCATTGCGCCGACCTTGGCCAGCGCCGGAAGAAGCTTGGCGTCGATGAATTCATCCACCGCTTTGTGATCGTCGAGGGCCAAGTCCTGCAAGATCTGGGCGGTCAAATCGGATCGGTGTTGCTGGAGGGCGGAAGTGACGTCGGACGGCATGGTCGCGGGGCGCGTTGCCGCAGGCACGGATTCCAGGACCGGCTTCACCCAGGCGTCGTCGCCGCCGGCGCAGAAGACCGAGCGATCCCCGACGGTCAGGACGTGAAAGCCCGGCGGGAGTTGGGCCTTGTGAGGCGCCGGCTGCGTCGTCGAATCGGCCGCCGCCCCGATGGCAATCCACGCCAGCAGGCCCGTCAGCGCGAATGGCGCAAACCAGCGCGTCCTCATTTTGCCCTTGGCGGAAGAACCAAGCTCTTGACCTTCAAAATATTCGGGCGGGCCTTGAGCTGGTCGAGCAGGCCCTCCGGCGGCGGGCTGTCGGTCTTGATGACCATGAACGCGGTGGCTTTACCAGCGGGGTCAAATTCCCGGCTGATGACCATGTCCGCGATGTTCACCTTGGCATCGCCGAAGCTCGACCCGACCAGCCCGATCACGCCGGGCTGGTCCTGGTTCACGATCAGCACCATGTTTCCCTCGGGGATCATGTCCATGCTGTACCCGTCGATGCGCAGGACGCGGGGCCAGCCGTCGGCGTAAACGGTGCCGAGGATGCGGTGGCTCTGGCCGTTGGGTGAGTCGGCGCGGATGCCGACGATGTCGCCCACCAGCCCGGCCGGGGGGTTGGGCTCGTGGATCGTCGCCAGGGCGATCCCCCGCCCCCGCGACAGGTGTTCGACGTTGATCACGTTCACGCTGGTGTCCAGGTGCGGCCGCAACAGTTCCACCGTCGCGACGCGCAGCAGAGTATTCATGTGCTTGGGAGCGCGTGTGCCGCTGGCGCGGAGCGTGATGGTTCGATACCCGCCGTCGCACAGCGCCGCCAGAAGCGCGCCGATCCGCCGGGCAAGCTCGACGAACGGCTTTTCATCCTCGGGCAAATCGAGCTTCAGCCCCCCGGCATTGACCGCGCCGCGGATTTCGCCGGTGTTCAAGTAGGCGACGATGGCCTTGCAGGCCTCGACCGATACCGCCGTCTGCGCCTCGTCGGTGCTGGCGCCCAGATGAGGCGTCAGCACGGCGTTTTCGATGCCGAACAACGGATGGTCCTTCGCCGGCGGCTCGGTGGCGTAGACGTCGATCGCGGCGCCGGCGATCTTTTTTTCCTTCAGCGCTTCGGCCAGGGCGATCTCATCGACGACCTCGCCGCGCGCGTCGTTGACCACCAGCAGGTTCGGCCGGCATTTGTTCATCAGCCGATCGCGGTTCAGCAGGTGTTTGGTCTGCTCGCCGCCGGGAACGTGGAACGTGATCACGTCGATCTGGCCAAGGAATTCGTCGAAATCGCGGACCAGCTTGACCTTGCCGTCCAGGGCGGTCGGTCCGGTGAAATACGGATCGTATCCGACGACGTTCATCTCCAGCGCCAGCGCCCGCGTCGCCACGGTGCGGCCGATCCTTCCAAGACCCACGACGCCCAGGGTCTTTCCGGCAAGCTGCGTGCCCTGGTATTGGCTGCGCTTCTTCCATTCCAATTGTCCGGATTTGAGACTGGCATGGGCTTGCGGAACCTTCCTGGCCAGCGACAACAGCAGCGCCAGGGCATGCTCCGCCGTCGAAAGAGTGCTGGCCTCGGCGGTATTGAGAACGAGGATCCCCTTGGAAGTTGCCGCCTCCAGATCGATGTTGTCCACGCCGACTCCGGCGCGGGCAATGGCCTTGAGTTTCCCCGGCTTCTCCAGGACCTTGGCGGTCACCTTGGCGCCGGATCGCACGATCAGGGCATCGTATTCACCCACGATGGCGGCCAGTTCGTCCTCTTTCAGCCCGACTTTCGCGTCGAAGGCCGCGTTGTTTTGCTTCAGAAATTCCAAACCCTCTCCAGCCAGCTTGTCCGCAACGAGAATGCGCATGGTTAGAACCTCCAGGTTTCATGCAACGAGTGGGAATCGTAGAGACTGCTGGCCGCCGGTTCAAGCACCGTTTGCTTCGCCCGGCTCCTCGACCGCCTCATGGCCGGGCAGGGCCTCCAACTCGCGCACCTGGTCCATCAACTCGGGCTTGCCGAGCTTTTCGGCGCAGAAGCGGGCGATGGCCTTCAGGCCGTTGGCGTACCATCGCAACAGGACCGGGCTGGCGCGGATTTCCGCGGGAACGTTCGACCAGATCATCCCCTGCTCGAAAATCGACTTCTCATGCGCCTGGCAAAGGCTACAGAGTTTGTCCTCATCCCCCATCGCCGCCGCGTCGAACAACTGCTTGCGAAGCCCGTCGGGCGTGACCGCCGGCTCGTTGACCTTGGGGATGCGCAGCTCAATCAGCACCGGATCTTCGGCCGGTTGAATCTGCGAGCGCTTGCGGAAACCAAAAAGCCCCATAGCTATTTGATAATGCCGCAGAACCCTACACGACCGGCCTGTCGCTGGCAACGGGACGTCAGGCCCATTGCAATTCTAATTGCACACAAGCCGGCTTGCTTTTGGCCCACAACCATCCGGTTGGGCGGTCCTGTTCGGCAAGCACCAGCCGCTTGCCGATCCGCCCGTCGCCGCTGAACAAATCGCGCAGCAGCCTGGGGCAATTGCACTGGCGGCTGCGATGGAGCAGGACAATATGTCTGGGCAAGGCGGCGCCCCGCCGGTCCGCCCGATCCAGAATCCGCCGCACCGCGTCCAACGCTTCCTGATTGGAAAGATGTCCGCGTCCGCCCATGATCCTCCGCTTCAAAAACCAGGGCCGATCGCTGTTGGTTTGCATTTGCGGATCGTAATTGCTTTCGATGGCCAGGACGCCGGCGCCGCAGAATTGACGGACGAGTTCGCCGTTTGCGCGGCCCAAGTCGGTGGCGTATCCGATCCGCGCGCCGAATCCATCGATGCGGAATCCATGCGAGCCGTGCTCGTCGTGATCGAGCCGAATCGCGGTGAATTGGACGCCCTCGACGGGGGAAAACGGACGGCCGTTGAACGGCCGGATCAGCCGCGCAAATTCCGCCGCCCCGCCGCCGAGACGCGACAATTCATCCGTCCTGTCCTGGTGGCAGAACAGCGCGATGCCTTGCTGAGCGATCCTGCGCGCCCAGGCCGGATTGAAATGATCGCTGTCGAGATGCGTGAGACAAATCGCCGAGACGTCGCCAACGCCGATCCCCAGCCCCTTCATGCGTCCGGCGGCGGTTCGGGGACCGATCCCGCAATCGATCAACATCGCCCCCCGCGGCCCGCGCAGCACCGAACAGTTCCCCGATGATCCGCTGGCAAGTATGGAAAGCGAAAGCGACATCCGTGTCTCGCATGGCGGGTAATT
>JBEKXM010000171.1:0-8448 GCA_049512115.1 Tepidisphaeraceae bacterium
CCGATGCGGCGGAATGCTCATCGTCTTGGGCAACGGCCTCGAAATTGACCTCTTCGCTGTGCGCCGGGTCGGGCCCAGCGGCGGCGGCATCATCTGGGGGGGCCGGGGCGGCGGGGTGCTCGACGGCCAAGTGATCCTCGGCCGGCTCGACCGTGCCCGTACTGGCGGCGGGCTGCATGTCTTCGTCCGCGGGCACGCCATCGATCTGCACCATGAACGTCACCGGTCCGATCTGAACGGTGTCGCCGGGCGCCAACGTGGCTTCGCGAATGCGCTCGCCGTTGTGGAACGTGCCGTTGGAACTGCCCAGGTCTTCCAACCGGATCGCCTCGCCATCCTTAATCAGTCGGCAATGTTTGCGCGAAACTTCTCCCAGTGGAATGCGCAGATCGCAATCTTCCCGCCGACCGACCACGGTCATGTCGCGGACGATGGAAAAGCTGCGGCGCTCGCCATCCGCTCGAAACATCACAAGTACCACTTGCATCGACGTTTCCCTCGAAATGCGACCTCCCGGCTCTACCGTTACTCTAGTGGCAAACCCGCCTTTCAGCAACAAGTTATTCGCGGTTTTTTTGCGGCCATGCACCCTCCGGCGGTAACATTCCCCCGTGCTTGCAACCGTTCACTCCTACGTCCTGACGGGGATCGACGCCATTCTTTGCGAAGTGGAGGTTGACGTCAGCCAGCGCGGGCTGTCGCGCAGCGTGATCGTCGGGCTCGCGCAGACGGCGGTCAAGGAATCCATCGAGCGCGTCCGCCGGGCCATGATCAATTCCGGATTTCCCTTTCCCAGCCATGCTTTGCTGATCAATCTTGCGCCGGCCGACGTGAAGAAAGAAGGTCCGAGCCTCGACCTTCCCATCGCCATCGGCCTCCTGCGGGCCAGCGGATCGATTGAGACCGACATTCACAAGCAATTCCTGATCGCCGGCGAACTGGCCCTCGATGGCCGGCTGCGGAAGATCAAGGGCGCCCTGTCCCTGGCCATGCTGGCCAAGGCGAGAAAGATGCGTGGGGTAATCCTGCCCGCGGAAAACGCGCGCGAGGCGGCGGTGGTCGAGGGGATCGAAGTTTATCCCATGTCCCATCTTTCGCAGGCGGTGTCGTTCTTGAACGAGAAATTGCCGATGGAGCCCTTCGAATTGGACGGCCAGGACTACACAGCCTCATCGCAAATGCCCGACCTGGATTTCGCCGATGTCCGCGGCCAGGAGGCCGTGAAACGCGCGGTGACGGTGGCGGCCGCGGGCGGACATAATTTGCTGATGATCGGCCCGCCCGGCACCGGCAAGACCATGCTGGCCCAGCGCATGGCCGGCGTTCTGCCGCCCCTGGGCCGAACCGAATCGCTCGAGACCACCCGGATTTATTCGGCCCTGGGCCTGCTCCCCGAAGGCGTCGCCCTGATGGACGAACGCCCCGTCCGCATGCCCCACCATTCCGCGACCGCCCAGGCCTTGATCGGCGGCGGCACCGTCCCGCGACCGGGCGAAGTTTCCCTCGCCCATCACGGAATTCTCTTCCTCGACGAATTACCGGAATTCAGCCGCTACGTTTTGAAAACCCTCCGCCAACCGCTGGAGAGCGGCGAAGTAACGGTGGCGCGAGTTCACGGCTCCATGCGTTTCCCCGCCCGATTCATGCTCGTTGCCGCAATGAATCCCACGGCCCGCGGGTTCGCATCCGACAACCCGCGCGCCCGCGACCGGTATCTGGACAAACTCAGCGGCCCGCTGCTGGACCGCATCGACATTCACGTCGAGGTCCCCGCCGTTCCCTACCCCGAACTGACGGGCAAACACCGCGGCACCGACAGCCAAACCATGCGCCAGCGCGTCCTGTCTGCCCGCCAAATCCAGCAAAAACGCTTCGGCGACGCCACCCTCAACGCCCACATGAGTTCCAAGCAACTGAAGTCCTTCTGCGAACTAAGTCCCGGCTGTCTCCTTCTGATGCGCCAGGCCATGAGCGAGCTAGGCCTAAGCGCCCGCGCCTACGACAAGGTCCGCCGTGTCGCCCGGACGATCGCCGACTTGGAACAAGCCGCCGACATTCAGGAACATCACCTGGCCGAAGGCATTCAATACCGCCTGCTCGATCGGCAAGCGTGAAAAGACAATTCAATTTATGCAAGCTTGTCAGGCTTGGTGACGTTGGGAATTTCCACGCCCAAGGCAGTCGCCAGCGCGATTTGATGGTCTTGTTCATCCATCAGGATGTCTCGGATGTGTTCGGCCATCGCATACTCGCCCAACGCTTCGCATTGGCTGACCCGCAGCCGATAATTGCGGATCGTCTCGTTCTCGTTGTCGAGGTCGAACCGAAGCATGTCGTCCGCTTTTTCCGAGGTCTTGACCGGCTTTGGCGTCACCTTCGGCATGCCACCCAGATAATCGATTTGTTTGGCAATCGTCAGAGCATGCTGAAGCTCTTCTCCCGCATGCGTTACCAATTCCGCGGCGATGTTCATGTATTGCGCGCCTTTGATGACCTGGGAATAAACCACGTAGGCAATAATCGCCTGGTATTCCCGCGCGAGATCCTCATTGAGAAGACTAATCAGGTCGTCGCGCGTGACCGTCGCGATGGTTCGGGAATCGGATCGTTGTTTCGGCATTCGTTACTCCTGGTTTACGATGTACGCTAAGACCGCGAGCGGAAAATAGGAATGCACAATATCGAGCGTTTGGCGGAATCGACAAAATGCGACTTATCTTTTCTTCGCGTCACGGAACAGGGGAGACACGGCCAAGGTGAAAAGCACGACCTTTTCACCAGTGACCGTGCTGATGTCGTGATGCAGACTCACCACTTTGACGCCGGTGATCCCCTGTACCATTGCCTCCATGGTCGGCCGCGCTGTCTCGATCAAATGCGCCCGCACCTGCTTTAGCAGGTCTCTGCCTTTCTCGACCGGGAGCGTTTTGACCAGATGCCGTTCCGCCGCGGTCAAAACTCCTTTGAGCCGGACGACAACCAGATCGTCGATCAGGTGAGCGCAAACGTCCTTTGGTCCCCGACCCATATACTCCCGCTCAAAGCGCCTCATGCCCTCCGAAATCGCACTTTCGATTTCGCCCTGATTCTTCATCGGAATAAATAGTAGACCGAGCATTTTGATAATCTTCTCGCCTTCGCCGGTCGGGATGCCTACAATACACGGGATGGAGCCTTAAACAAATCAGCTCCCCAACAGAATATCGAAGTGTTCGGATGACTAAATAAAGGGCATTCCGGCCAATGGCCGGGAGACCCGGTAACGAGTAAGCCGACGCAATTGAACACCGCTGGTGTTTGGTTGTGCCGGCTTTTTTGTTTCCTTGGACTCGCCGTGGGGTTCAGGCTCGCTGAAAAAGGATGTAACACGGGTAGTCGTTTTCTCATGTCGCGACGCGTGTCACGCTTGAGGCCCGTATCGGAAACTCTAATTCTCTGGAGGTCTCGTGAAGGTTATAAATGTTCTGGCACTGGCGGCAACGCTGGCGATTTTTTCCTATTTGACAGGTTGTGAAACCTCCCACACGGAAACAGATAAGCCAGGTCTCTTCGGCGGCCAGACCCATGAAGAGACCACGACCACGCACAATCCGATCACGAATACCGACGATAAGACCGAGACCGTGACAAAGACGCCATGAGGGGCGCCATGCTGTGTGCGATGCCGCCGTCAGCACACTGCTCGATCGGAGCGAACGCGGGGGACCGGCAACTGCAAGGATTGCGCAGTTCCAAGGATGGGTGAGGCCGCACGCATCGAAAGCGTCGTCGGCCTATTTGACCACACATCGGAGCGCCGCGCCGTGACGTTCACGGCGATGGCCGCCCCCGTTCTCAAGACTTCCGAAAGGAGCCTTTTATGGGATTGATACTACTAATTCTCGTGATCCTACTGCTCGTGGGCGGACTTCCCCACTGGGGTTACAGCCGCAATTGGGGATACGGCCCAAGCGGAGGGTTGGGACTGGTTCTGCTGATCCTCGTGATATTGATGATCCTCAACGTGCTTCCGTACAGATTCTGAACAGTCCGTCGAGGAGAATGGAACCGGATTTAACTAGGGACAGTCACCTATTTCGACGTGTTGAAATAGGTGCCTGTCCCTAATTATTTGGAACAAGCCGCCGACATTCAGGAACATCACCTGGCGGAAGGGATTCAATACCGGTTGCTCGATCGACGATTTTGAAAAAGAAGGAAGAAAAAAACACTTCTGACCTTCAGATTAAGCGATGAGCTATTCGCCCGGCGCTGCTACAGTATCGGCCGAGATAAACGACAATAGGCAATTGATGCCGCGCTTGTCGTCTCTCGGCTGGCTCGTGCCAGTGTTGCATGATGTCGTGCGGAATATTTCTTCAAAGGAGTTGTGACCTATGGGACGTGAAGACATTGCTGCCGGAAAAGCCAAACAGTTGAAGGGGAAATTGAATGACATTGCCGGGGCGGTCAAAGGCAACGTCGGCCAGCAAATCAAAGGTAAAATGCAGAAAGTGGTCGGCAAAGTTCAGGAAGAGATCGGGAAAGCGAGCTCCAAACGCTGATGGTTTATGCCATCCGTCCAAACCATGGAAAACCGCCTCTTCCCCTGCGCGCACACGCAATTGTTGTTTACTGAACCAACTTTCCTTTACAGGAGACCGCAATGCACGATTTGCTCCTATCAATGGTTACCGCAAATGCCCCCATTCTCGCCAGTTTTATTTGGGTCGGCGGCGGCTCAGTGAGCCTTATCATTCTCATCGTCATTATCGTCCTGATCCTGCGCCGCTGACAATGACCTGAGGAAACCAGGGACAGTCACCTATTTCGACGTCTTGAAATAGGTGACTGTCCCTAATTATCCTAAATTTGATTTATCGCATGGAAATTAAAGGAGGTTCCGGCGCATAAAAAACCCGGCTCTTGGCTCCTGAACCATCCGGTGTTAAAGTTGCGGCATGAGCCAAATTGAATACAAAATTGTTGAATCCGAAACCGCCGCCGATTTATCGAAACAGGTCAACGAATTACTCGGACAAAATTGGATGATTTTGGGGAGTCCGAAGGTGGGGATTAAGCACGCAGCGGACGCCAAGAAAAACATATTCATTCGGGGAATGACGAGAGCGGTGAAGCCACGGGGAAAGTCCGTTCGGAGGAAAATGAGTGACTATGCGAAGCAATAGAGGCGCATAAAAACGCCCGGTGTGGCCTAAGACGCACCGGGGCGCTCGCCTCAAAGCGATTGTGGCGGCAGTTCCCATCCATTTTTTTGTAAGCATCGACAAGGGCGTCGAATCCGCCCGATGCCGGTTCCAAAATTACGTAGTAGCATTCTTCGTTCAACACAAATGAAACTTCTTTGACCTTGTGGGGCAGCGGGTAAAAGCCGTCATCGACTTCCGCACCCACAGGCAAGGGAACGAGATAATTCAATTTCTTCGTTGCCCATATCGAGTCGCCGCCTTCTGTTGTCCAATTTGAACGGCCGCTTCGGTCCTTTATCGTTCCCTGCAATTGGATTTTGAAAATGGTTTGTGGCATGGATCATTTACCCTCATTAAGCAGTTGCCGAAGTTCACGGGCGTACTCCGCACGTCCATCTTCGTGAACTTCATCAAGTAGAAGCGCCAAGTGGACCTTAAATTGTTCCTCGGCCTTCGGCTCGTTTTTGCGAAGCAAAGGAGAGAAAAAGCTGATGATCTTCTGCGCTTTCGGCCCCCATCGTTCCAGACGTTCGTGAGCGATCTGCCAAGTGCACTCCACGTATCGCTCACGATTCTGGGGGCAGAAATGCCCCTGAATGTTCATTCTTAACGGCCGATTCACCCGAGCTGACGCACTGATTTGGTGAGCGGTGTCTGATGTGCACTCCGCATAGCGCTCACCCAATTACTGGCTTCGCCTCATGCATCGCGGCAATCATCTCTGGGGGCAGGCGTTTAGCTACTCCCACCGGCCCGAAGCTCAGATTATACCCTATCGATGATGGCCAAGATTGCCGCCCGTGCGTCTGCCGACAACGTCGGCCATGCGGCAATGACGCGGGCAAGTTCTTCGTCGATTTTGGGGTTTAGTGCGCCGGAATTTGCGCCGCTTGAATTGCTCTCCCCCCAATTTTCAGCGATAGTTGAGGATAGTTCGGAGCCGAGTGCTCGCATCGGTCCGCGGGCCTTGTACGCTGAATCGTTTTTCACCAGAGGAAGAGATGGGACTTCGAAATCTTTTGTTAGCAGTGATATTGATCGCCTTCAGCTCGCTGAGCCTTGCGGAGTCCACCGTGGCGCCAGTGCCGCAGCCCGATCCGCAGGCGCTGATCGGCAAGGCTCCGCCGCCGATTAAGGTTGCTAAATGGGTCAAAGGGGAGCCACTCAACGGCTTTGAGAAGGGCAAGGTGTATGTTGTTGATTTCTGGGCGACGTGGTGCGGGCCTTGCAAGGCGGCGATTCCGCACCTAACCAAGCTCGCCAAAGAGCACAAAGGTCAACTCGAGATCGTCGGCGTCAGCATTTCCGAGCCACAGAAGGATACCAGCGACACCTCATACATCGAGAAGGTGCAGCACTTCGTCGACAAGATGGGCGACAGGATGGACTACCGCGTCGCTGTCGATACACCTGACAAGGTCATGCACGACACGTGGTTTAAACCAACGGGCACGGACGGAATTCCGACGGCGTACATCATCGATCAAAACGGACTGGTGGCATGGACGGGGATCGGGTCGCCGTCTGATGTCGAGCGGATTGTCGGCCAGGTCCTAGCCGGAACGTTTGATTACAAAAAGGAACAGGAAAGGGCCCGGCAGTTAGATGCCGAGGCGAAGAAGCGCAGCGAAGCCGATATCGCGGTGTCAAAAGCCAATGCCAAGAAGATCGACGAAAAGTACCCGGGCTTCCAGGAAGCGATGGATCGCGGCGACACGGCGGCGGCGCTGGAGTCGATCAACGCCGCCTTTAAAGCTGACCCCACCCTCGAACCATCCGGCGGCTATCAGCGCAAGTTCTATCTGCTGTTGCAGCGTGGCAAGGCCGACGCGGTCAATGCCTACTCCAAGGAGCTCATGGAGCATTACCCGAACAACAGGGACGTTTTCGATTGGGTCTCGGCGTGCACCGTTCAGACGAGCACGGACGAGCCAAAGTTCGACAAGAACCTCGCATTCCTTGCGGCAAAGCGTTCTGCCGACTCGGCCAAGCCAGACAGCCGCTGGCAGCAGTTTGCGCGCTGGCGCCTTGGTTGGGCGTATTACCAAATGGGTGATAAACAGAAAGCGATCGAATGGATGCAAAGTGCGTTGGACGGCGTGAACAAGCTCAAGGGGAAGTACGACTTTACCGACCTCGATAGCGAGTGTGAGGATGCGATTAAGGAGATCCAGCAATTGCACTAGCACCTCAGAACGGCTTGGCGGCTGGACTATTACGCTGATGGGGCCGGATTCCACCCCTTCCAGTCATCCGGCAACCACTGGCTGATTTGGCTGATCGGCGGGGCCGGTAGGTTCGTCAGCAGTTGGGTCAGATAATGCTGAGGATCAACATTGTGCCACAGACAGGTGCTGGTCAGGCCGGAAAGGATCGCCGCAGTCTGGCGGACACGATGTCCATGATCGCTTGTTCTCAATAATGGGAATGGCGTTACTCGTGTCGTCAGCCTGACACGCGGGCCACAGATATCCTCGTTGCTGCCAATGCTGCAATCCCTGTCAGAACCCACCAACAAGAGCCAGTTCTGCCGGGCGATTTGGCTTCCATGCCTCTTGGCACTGATCTATCCGATCGTCTTGCTGATCGCGCTGAGGGGGGCGTGATTTCCGGGCCGAAAACCCCTGTGGGGGCATGATTGGCAAAGCTTGGAAGCTCGTCGGTGCGCTACGTCATATTTATACTGATGCCCGGCCTATTTCCGGCGCGAGTTTAATCGAGGTAAAAAGATGAGATGGCTAATACTGCTTCCCGCGCTTTTGCTGCTGTGTCCTGGAACATGCCGGGCTGAAGACTCCAAGCCGCTTTTGATGCAAAGCCCGACGTTGAGCAAGACGCAAATCGCCTTCGCGCATGGCGGCGACATCTGGATCGTGGATCGAAATGGAGGCGACGCGCGACGACTGGTTACCGGCACGGGGCGGGAAAGCGGACCGATCTTCTCTCCCGACGGCTCGATGATCGCTTACATCGGAGACTACGACGACAATGAGGATGTTTACGTCGTGCCCGCGGCTGGCGGTGAGCCGCGCCGGTTGACGTATCATCCCGCCCCCGACGTTGCCGTCGGCTGGACGCCCGACGGCAAGAACGTCGTCTTCTGCTCCAACCGCTCCAGTTATTCGCGGTTCGAAAAGTTGTTCACGGTCTCAGTGGACGGCGGTTTCCCCGTCGAGTTGCCGCTGCCCATGGGTGTGCAGGCGTCCTATTCGGCGGATGGCTCGCATCTGGCGTACGTTCCTTTCTGGAACCGAAGAGA
>JBEKXM010000172.1:0-8745 GCA_049512115.1 Tepidisphaeraceae bacterium
TGGCCATGGTGTAGAAATAGTAATACAAACCGCCCTGCGCGTTTTCCGGGCCGAGCGCTTCCATGCCGGGGTTTTCGTCCACGGTGAAATTTTTGCCGATCCAATCCCAGGCGGCCTTGACGCGGGAATCATCGTGGGACAGCCCGGCGTAGATCATGCTCTTAAGCCCCGCATAGGTCATCGAGCCGTAGCTGCGGAGCATGCGCCTTCCACCGATGCCGACGAATTCCCCGGCCGGAGAGGAGCCGCCGTTGGCCGGAGTGTAGATGAATCCCCCGTCGTCGCCGGCCCAGGGCTGGTTGTTGGTTTCGGAAAAGTTCTGGCATCGGCTGACGAACTGGAGCGCGGCGGCGAAGGCGGGATCGCCCGGCTTCAGGCCGGCATCGTGCAGCGCATCCATTGCCATCTGCGTATTGCTCAAGTCCGGGCGCGAGCCCCTGCCATATCCGAACCCGCCGGTTTTCACGTCCTGATTGCCCTGCGTCCGCAGTTGCTCCGGCACGCCGGAAATCTTGTCCGACCATTGCAGGGTGCGGAGGTAATCCAGCGCCTTGAGCATCACGGCGCGATAGGCGTCCTTTTTGGATTCGGCCAGCGCGCTGATGGCGATGGCCGTGTTGTAGCACGCCAGCGTATCTTTGTAGATTCCGCCGCCGTTCACCTGGTAGGACAAGAGCTTTTCGTATCCTTTTTCGAGAAACGGCTGGCCGGCGTCGTTTTGATCGTCGGAGATGAACGCCCGGAGAACCAGTGCGGTGATGGCGGGCGGATCGGCCTCGTCCTGCCAGCCGAAATCCGGCTTCTGCCGAGATTTCAGGTATGCCAGGGCCTTGTCGGCGGTCGCCTGGGCAAGCTGAGGCGGATTGTCCGCATCGGCCGCCGCTATGCGCAATTGGCAGAGCATTGCGACCATCGCCAATAGAATCACCGACCGTCTCATGCAGAACCTCCCATATTGACAGACACTTAAGCTTATCGCATCGTTGGGATTAGGGCGACGGCCGAAGGGAAAAATTTGCGCAAGGCCGGTAGCGGCCAGTCCTCGCCCGTTTAGCATCGTCAGCATGGGCAGGATGCCCATGCCACCGTTTTATGAGATGATATATCGGCATGATGACGTTGCGGCGAAAACTTGCTTACCAGATTTCCACGCTCATCGTGAGCCTGTTGGCGGCGGGAGTGGCGTCGATCTGGCAGATCAATGCCATGCAGTCCGATTTCAATGCCGCCCTGGTCGGCTATCAACGGCTTCGAAACCTGAGCCAGGTCGGCACTCACGTCGCGGCGGCGAAACTTTATCTCAGCACGGCATATCCCGATCGAAACAGCGCTCATCTGGAACTGGTCGCCGGGCTGGATTTCTTTAACAAGCAATTCCCGCCGGACGCCCCGTCGCTGGATGCCGCCCTGGAACAGCGGGTCCGCGCCTCCCTCGCCGCCGTGGCCAATGCCGATCTCGATCCCCAGGATGCCCGCCCCGCCACCCTCGACGCGGCGCTCAATCCCATGTTCGATCTCGACAAGGAGAGCCGCGACGCCATCCAATCCGCATACGATCACGCCAACTACCATCTCAGGCTGCTGATGTATGGCATCAGCGGCCTGCTGGCGGGAGTGGCGCTGATCGCGATGGTGATCGGGATCGCGCAATACCGCTCGATCCTCTGGCCGCTGGCGCGGATGAAGCTGGCGGTGGAGCGGATCGCCTCCGGGCGATTCAACGGCCGCGTCGATACCCAGGGAACCCGCGAGTTCGCGGAACTGGCGATGAACTTCAACCGCATGGCCGCGCGCTTGGAAGACCTGTATCACAACCTCCAGCAGAAGGTGGAAGCCAAGAGCCGCCAGCTTGTCCGCAACGAGCGGCTGGCCAGCGTGGGCCTCCTGGCGGCGGGCGTGGCGCATGAGATCAACAATCCCCTCAGCATCATGACCGCACATGCCGAGCTTTCGCTGGGCGCCATCGAGCGCGGCGACGAAACCGCCCAGGACGAATCCGCACGGTCCCTCCAGGTCATTTGCGAAGAGGCCTTCCGCTGCAAGCGCATCGTCGAGAAACTCCTCACCCTCGGCCGCGGACCGACCGAGGCGCCGTCCATCTTTTCTCTCGGCAGCCTGGTGCGCGAAGTCGTGGCATCCGTTTCGGCGATGCCGGAATATCACGACCGCGTCCTCACCGTCACCCCCGCCAACGGCATCGACGACCGCATCCGCGGCCGCAGCGATGAGATCAAGCAGGTGGTACTCAACCTGGTATTCAACGCGCTGGAAGCGACAACGGCCGGCGGATCGGTGCGCGTCAACATTGCGGCCGACCGGAAAGAGGTAGAATTGAGCGTCACCGACTCCGGGCGTGGAATGCCCGATGCGGTGCTCGACCAAATCTTCGAGCCGTTTTATACGGATTCGCGCGGCAAGGCGGCAGCAACGACGGCGGACACGCAAACCCGCCGCGGCACTGGGCTGGGACTCAGCATCGCCCATGCCATCGTCCTGCGACATGGCGGAGAAATCCGCGCCCACAGCGACGGACCCGGCCGCGGAAGCCGGTTCACCGTCATTCTTCCCGTCGCCTCCTTCGACGTGGATGAGGAGCTGGATCAATGAATCTTCCCAAACCACCGACGCCCTCCGACGTGCGCGTTCTGGTCGTGGACGATGAAGGCCGACTCCGCGACGTGCTCACCCGCGCCATCGCCTCCTGGGGGTTCCAGGTCGCCGGCGCACGATCCGCCGAGGAAGCCCTGCGACTCATGCAGGCCTCCAAATTCGACATCTCCATCGTGGACCTGAACCTGCCCGGAATTAGCGGCATCGAGTTGTTCGAAAAACTTCGCGCCATCCAACCCGAGCATCAGGTCATCGTTCTGACCGGCTTCGGCAACCTGGAATCGGCCCGCGCCGCCATCCGCCTGGACGTCGTCGATTTCCTTGAGAAACCCTGCCCGCTGGGCGAGCTTGAAAAATCGCTCCACCGCGCAACCCTCCGCCTGGTGCGCCCGTTGCCCCAAGCCATCGAATCGCCCGCCCATGAGCCGGAGCCGGACGAGCCCGCGCAAACCCTCGAAGACGTCGAGCGCGAACACATCATCTCGGCCCTTCGCCGCAACGACGGCAACCGCACCGCCACCGCCCTGGAACTGGGCATCAGCCGGCGAACCTTGCAATACAAACTCAGCGAATATCAGCGCCAGGGTTTCGCGGTGGATGAATAAGGATGATTGCCTATTGCCTATTGCCTATTGCCTATTGCCTATTGCCAATTGTAAGAACGGCAAGCCGCAATCCTCTTTTCTTTCAATAGGCAATAGGAAATAGGCAATTGCCAATCGGCAATCCGCCCGGAGTGGTGGCTCGATGCGTTCCTCCCAACGACTTTCCCCCTTGGCCGGCGCTTTGACGCTGGTTCTGGTCACGGCAATCTGGGGCTCCAGCTTCGTCGTCATCAAGCAGATTATTCCCGGCATCCCCGCCGCCCCGATCAACCTGGCGCGATTCGTAATCGCCGCCGTCGCCCTGTCGCCGTTCATCCGCTTCCACCGGCAAACTTGGCTTCGCGGCCTGGAAATGGCCATCTGGCTCTTCGCCGGGTTCGCCACCCAAACCATCGGACTGCGCTACACCACCGTCAACCGCTGCGCCTTCATCACGGCCATGAACGTGATCTTCGTGCCGATCCTGGCGGCGCTCTTCGGCCATCGCGTCCGCCCGATTGTCTGGACAGCGGCCATCACCGCGCTGATCGGCTGCGGCCTTCTATGCGGCGACGGCCATGGCCCGAACATCGGCGATCTCTGGTCCCTCGGCACCGCCATCACCTGGGCCATGTACATCTTCCGCCTGGAATCCATCGCCGCCAAATTCCCGCCTCTTCCATTGGCCATAGCCCAGATTGTCCCCGTCGCCATCTTCTGCGGAATATGGACCGCCGCCTCCCGCCCAGTGGTGACGGACTTCCACTGGCCATCGCTGATCTATCTCGGCCTGGCCGCCACCGCCGCCACGACCTGGCTGCAGACCGTCGCCCAGCGTATCGTCCCCGCCCCGCAAGCCGCCGTGATCTTCACCCTCGAACCCGTCTTCGCGGCCATCCTCGGCTTCATCATCCTCGGCGAACGCCTGGCATTTCGCGGATTCATCGGCGCATCCCTGATCATCCTTGCCGCCGTCGCCAGCCAGTTGCCGGCAAAAAATGGGTCATAAGCCATTTATTTGGTTTGCGCAGATTTTGCCTATTTTTAGCGAAACTTTTGAAAAAGGCTTATGACCCCTTTTTTCGTCAAGCGGCCGTTATCTTCACTCTCGAACCCGTCTTCGCGGCCACCCTGGGCTTCATCATCCTCGGCGAACGCCTCGCCTTCCGCGGAATCATCGGCGCGGCGCTCATCATCCTGGCCGCCATCGCCAGCCAATTGCCGGGGATGCTGGAGGGATAGAAGGGATCGTAAGTGCTCTGATGACCCCATTTTGATTTGCCGACTCTATGGTCCGCGTTATGCTCTCGTATGCATGTTGGTAGACGAAAACTCACCGCTTCGGAAGCTCCCCTTGTCACTTCCTGCCTCTCAGCTTTCATTTCTCGACGGCATCCGACTTACCGGTGAGATGTATCACTTGGCCTACGCTAGGCTCTTGGGACAACTCGAAACCATTTCTCCACAAATGGAACCGGGCTCCGAGGTAAAATTCGACGCGGCCTGCATTTTTCTCGATGCCTGGTCGATGGTCGATTCGCTAAACCGATTTCGAGAACTCGTCGCGCAGTTGCCGGGATTGAAGAAAAAACAGCCGGCCGTACGTCTGTTCTTGGAAAAGACGGCGGGTGCTGAAACGCTGAGAAACATCGTTCAACATTTGCGTCAGGAGATTCCTTCGATGACAACAGCGGGCAAGCCAGTCCTTGGTTCTCTTCACTGGGTCTACTTTGTGAAAACGGAACCTTCGCGAATTCGATCATGCACGGTGATTGCCGGCAGGTTGCAGACGGGTTCGCACCCTATTCTAAATCCGCTTGGAAAACCCATTGCCGCGCCCGTGGATCACATTACGCTTAGGTGCAAGGATTCAGAACTCTCGTTGACGAAATGCTACGAGGATTGTCGGCGACTGCTGAAGAATATTGAGCGGTCAATTGAAAACTCGTTTGGCATCTCGGCTTCTAGTGGCAGCGATCTCTTTCTGGCAGTGGACTTTGCAATTCCGACGGCAAAAAAGGGGTCATAAATATGACCCCTTTATTTTCATGGGATACCGGCAACGAATTTTGATATCGCATCCGCCGCCGCGGCGGGTTGCGTTTGAAGGACGAGATGCGGCGATGGAATGTGCGCGACCTGCACGGAGGGACGGGCTGCGACAATTTCCGTCAGGTTATGATTGGGAACGACCTGATCGTAATCGCCACGAATATAAAGAATGGGCGCGGGGCAGGAAATCAGTTCATGCAGCACGTTGACCCGCATCGCCGCGCGAACGCGATGGGCCAGCACCTCGGGCCGAACCTCCGAGAGGGCTTCGGCTTCCAGCAATGCAAGCTCGGGGGTTGAGTAGCCTCCAAGCGTTGCCTTGACGCGTTTCAATGCGGGAAAGAGGCGGAAGGCCAGGGGATGGGCGAAATGGCGCAGCCAGGATACCCGCAGCCATGCGGGATTGCGGACGAAGGTTGCGCAGAGAATGACGCAGCGAAGGTTTATTGGGCGGGTTGCCGCCGCCATCAGCGCCAGCGGGCCGGCGAACGATTCGCCGAGAAGTATGAACGGCGATTCGCTCGGAAGGGCGGCAAGAACAAGCGGAAGCAAATCATCGTATCCGAGCATTTTGTCCGGCGGATACGACAAGACGATCGGCCGTAGCTGCGGCGGAAGATGGGCGACCAGCGGGCGGAACATCACGCCGCTTCCGTCAAGGCCGGGCATTAGAATTAGCGCGCACTCCCGCATTTAGAGCGGTTCTCCTTTTCCCGTAGGGTGGGCGTACTCGGCCACCGCTGTTGCCAACGGAACAAACAAACGGTGGGCGGGTACGCCCACCCTACGCATTTCTCGCGAAATATTCCTGCTCCAACTGCTTCAGCTTCTTGCCCAGTGCGGCGTAATCGTCGTTCATCTTTCTCCTCCGCTGGATGTCCCGCGCCAAATCGGCGTCGGCGAAACGATCCTGGAATTCGGAGATCGCAATTTCCGTCTCCGTGATCTGCCGCTCCAGGTCCTCGACCGACAGGCGGCCGAACGGGCGGCTCCAGGGATTGTCCGGCTTCTTCTTCGCAGCGGGCGCCGGATGTGGTTTCGATGCCTTAGCTTTCTTCAATTCCTTTGCTTGCTTCGCTTCGGCGGCCCGCTCGGCTTGGCGCTTGGACCACGCGGTGTAGTTGCCGGAAAAATCCTGAATCTCCGGCGGATTCAAAATCAGCAGCCGCGACACGATCTTGTCCAGGAAATACCGGTCGTGGCTGACGCAGAGGATCGTCCCGGCGAAATCGGCCAGGGCGGTCTCCAGCGCTTCGCACGATTGAATGTCCAGATGATTCGTCGGCTCGTCCATCACGAGAACGTTGGGCCGATCGACCAGCAATTGGGCCATGGCCACGCGCGCCCGCTCGCCGCCGCTGAGATTGCGCATCGGCTTGTCCACGTCATCGCCGCGGAACAGCATCAGCGCCAGCACGGCGCGCAGATCGCCGGGCGAAACCTTGCGGTCGCCGCGCACTTCCTCGGCCACGGTGTTGTCCGGATCGAAATCGTCCAGGCGCTGATCGTAATATCCGACGTTGAGGTTCGCGCCCCAGCGGATTTCGCCTTCGTCGGCGTCGCGGCGGCCGAGGAGAACCTCCAGCAGCGTGGTTTTCCCCGATCCGTTGGGTCCGATGATGCCGATCCGCTCGGCGCGGCGAACCTCCAGGGCGACGTCCTTCCATAGCGGCGTTTGCTCGTAGGATTTGGCCAGTTCCTTGACGCTCAGGACCCGGTCGCCGGCGCGTTGATCGGTGGATATCGACACGCGAATTTTGCGGGTAGCGGCGACGTTTTGGATCATCGCGTCGCTACGGAGAAGGCGGTTGAGCCTTTTTTCGCGGCCCTTGGCCTCGCGGGCGCGCTGGCCGGCGCCGAATCGCCGGATGAATTCCGCCTGTTTCTCGATGTCCGCGCGCTGCTCTTCGTAAGCGCGCTGCTGGGTCAGTTCCTGCAATTGGCGCTGGCCCACGAATGCGGAGTAATTCCCGGGATAACTTTTCACCTTCGCCTCGGTCAGCCAGGCGATTCGCGTGGCCAGGCGGTCGAGCAAATAGCGGTCGTGGCTGATGATGAGGACAGCGCCGCTGAAATCGGCGAGATACTCCTCGAGCCAGGCGATGGCGGTCAGATCGAGATGATTGGTCGGCTCGTCGAGGAGGAGCACGTCGCCGGGGCTGGTGAGGAGCTTGGCCAGCGCCAGGCGGGATCGCTGGCCGCCGGAGAGCGTGCCGACGTTTTGCTCCCAGGTGCCAGGCCCAAGTCCGACGCCGAGGAGCGTCGCTTCGAGCCGGTGCTGCCAGGCGTATCCGCCGGCCAACTCAAATTCGTGCTGGACGTGTTGATACTTGTGCAACAGCTTGTCGAGTTCGTCGCCGACCAGATGGGCCATCTGATGTTCGATGTCGCGCAGGTCGTGGGAGAGTGAGTGCAACGCCGCGAACGCCAGTTCCGCCTCGTCGATGACGGTATTCGCCGGATCGAAAACGGGGTCCTGGGGGAGATGGCCGATGCGAATTCCCTTGGTGACGGCAACCGATCCGAAGTCGATCGGCATCTGGCCGAGAATCACCTTCAGCAGCGTGGTCTTTCCGCTGCCGTTGTCGCCGATCAATCCGATGCGTTCGCCGCGGTCGATGGCGAAACCCAGCTTGTCGAAGATGACGCGCCGTCCGAAGGTTTTTTCGACGTTGTTCAGAGTAACGATGGCCATGATGGAGAACGGCTGAAGGTGGGGATATTCCGACCCGAGGCCATCTCCCCTAAGATTACCGCAATGGCGATGAGGGTTGCAATCCTGCTCGGTTTTCTACTGTCCGGTTGCGCGCGGATCGAATTCGAAGCCGCGCCGGCGGGATCGGGCCAGCCGATTCGCGTGGGAAATGACCAGGACGTTCGATTGAGCGGCAGTCCGCTGCAATACCGCATGCGCGCGGATGAGGGGCATCTGATCGTCTGGATCGAGAATCCGACGGATGGTCCAATCGATCTGATCCGCGACAAAAGCCAGGTGGTGGACCCCGAAGGCGTGGCGCATCCGATGCGGGGCGAAACGATTGCCGCGGGCTCGTCGATCAAGGAAATTTTTCCGCCCCTAGCGGAGCCCGCGGAATCGGCGCCGCACGGCCAGCCGGACCAGATCGATCCCTACGACCGGCCGGGATTCATTTCCATTCCCGATGGCGCCGCACGGCCAGCCGGACCAGATCGATCCCTACGACCGGCCGGGATTCATTTCCATTCCCGATTCCGGCGCGGATTCCGAGGCGGGCCGTGCTTCCTGGCAATGGGATGATGGAACGGAAATCCGGGTGGATTTAGCGTTTGAGCAGGGCGAACGTCAGTTCGAGCAACACTTCGGTTTCCGCCGCCTGCGGAAATAAAGGGGCCATACACAATCCCGTTCGGCACGCCGATTGCGCCGGGACTGCAATAGGCAAGTCGTGAGCTTGTTCGTGGAATTCATGGGCTGGCCGTCGGGGGAGGGCATTGCTGGCGGCCGGTAGCGCGCAGCATC
>JBEKXM010000173.1:0-8403 GCA_049512115.1 Tepidisphaeraceae bacterium
CGGGCGAAAAGAATCGGCCGGAGGACCGGCCGGCGCAGCTTAAAAATTTAGCCGGCCGGTCCTCCGGCCGCTCTTCGGCACGCGAAGACTAGCGTACAGCCGGGGTGTTGACCGGCTCTACGTTGTCGCCCAATAGCGGTAACCGCGCCGGTTTGCCCGATCGTGCACTTCTAGGGAATATATGGCCAGATGAAGCGCGTAGTCCTCACAGGCGGCCCCGGCTCGGGGAAAACGGTCGTCTCCAACGCAATCGCCCAGAGCGATCCCAAGCGATTTGTCGTCGTTCCCGAGGCCGCCACGCAGGTTTATTCCAAGGCGCGCACGCGGTGGGATTTGGTTGATGTGGTGGGTCGCCGCGAGCTTCAGCGGCAGATCTATCACCTTCAACGCAGCCAGGAAGAGCGCCTGGCAACTCAGCACCCCGATAAGATTCTGATTCTGGATCGCGGAACCATCGATGGCGCCGCCTACTGGCCCGACGGCCCCGACGCCTATTGGGCCGATCTTGGGACTTCCCTCGCCGCCGAGTTGGCGCGATACAGCCACGTCATCTGGATGCAAACCGCCGCCGCCATCGGCATCTTCGATGGCAGCGATTCCAACGCCTGCCGGTTCGAGGACGCCGCCGGTGCCGTGGTCAGCGGTGAATCGCTGGCCAGGTTGTGGTCCGGCCATCCGCATTTCCAGAAGGTTGCCGCGTATCCTTCCCTCGACGACAAAGTCGGCGAGGTTCGCAAGATGATCGAAAGAATCGCTATTGCGGACTGAGCCTCAATTCGCCGCAAACACCTGGCCATTTTCGATTTTCAATTCATTTCCCCGCAGCATTTCCAGCAGCTTTCTCGAATGCGAGATCACGATGACGCCATGCTGCTTCCTGGAAAGCGATTGGATGATTTGCGTCAGGGCGACAATTGTTGCGGCATCGGCGCCGAGGGTGGGCTCGTCGAGAATGATCCACGGCGGCAGGCGCGCGATGGTTGCGGCAAGAGAAACCCGCTTGCGCACGGGAAAAGGCAGAGCCAGGGGATTGGACGCCGCGAAATCCTGCAAGCCGAATGCATCGCGAACGGCGGTGACCGCGGATGCGTTGATCGAGCCGGACTTGAATCCCAATTCGGCCCGGACGCTTGCCTCGAACAGCCCGACATCGGGATTTTGCAGGTGATATCCCGCGATTCGACCGGGGGTTTTCGATAAATTGGAAGCGGCGTTGTTCACGAAAATCTGACCGGCGACCGGGCGAAGGACGCCGGACAAAATTTTGGCCAGGGTACTTTTACCGCAGCCGTTGGGGCCTTGCAGAGTGTAAACGCAGCCGGGTTGCAGTGTCAGCGAGACGCCCCGGAGAACGTCCGAACCTCTGCCGTAGGCGGCGGTAACATCTCGCAATTCGATCACCGGAGCCGAAACCGGGTCGAGGCGATCGATTTTCGATGGATCGAGCGGCGCGATGGCCGGACGACCAGACGGATCGGGCGACAGGCCGGCGATGGCGACGGTTTGGATCGCGACGTTCCATTCATCCAGACGATTGTCGGTAATGACGGAGCCGCCTGTCGGTCCGGTTGGGCCTTGCAGCATATCGAGCGCGGTCCGAAGCTTGTGGCTGTCCAGTTGCTCCAGCGCGCAGTCAACGGCGAGAATTTTGGGTTTGAGAATTATCGCGCACAAGACGGCGAGGCAGGTTTGCTCTCCGCCGGAAAGGGTCGCGGGATGCTGCTCGAAGAGCTTTGTGAGCTTCAGTTGTTCGGCGGATTCAAGGCAATCGCAGGATTCCAGCGTCCCGCCGGCGTGGAGCTCAAGTTCCTGGCGGACGGAGGTGGTGAGGCCCGAAAGTGCGAAATAGACCTCCGGACCGAGGTACATTCGGCCGTCGGAAATGACGCGGCAAAAGCGGCGCAGGAGGTCGGATCGGCCGGAGAAATTCGGCCCGTCGATGGCGAGGACGCGCTTGTCCTGCATGGCGGCCAGAAGAAGCTCGGTGGGTTTTCGGCTCATCGGGTGCCCAGCAATCCCGGCCAGCGAAAGGCGATTGCCACCGCGAGCCAAACAAGCGAGAGCGTCACCGAGACGGCGCCGGCGACGGGCGAAAACGGCAGCGATTCGGTGGGAAGCCGCTGAACTCGCAGAAGCATGGCGCGTTGTTCCCATACCTCGGCGCGGTGGACGGCGGAGCGAATGGACCAGACGAACAGCGGGCGCAGAAGCCGGGGCAATTGTTTGAGTCCCGCCCACCGGCTGCCGCCGAGCAGTCCGCGAGCGCGGCGGGCGACGAGGATTTGTTCGGCGCGCAGTTTGAGTTCCGGTTCGACGGCAAAAACGCCGAGGGCGACGACCAGTCCTTCGCCGCGGAGTCCCCATCCGCGTAGGGTCGCGGGCAAAAGGCGCGAAGGGATCGAGAGCATGATCAACTGAAACGCGCCGCCGAGCACGGTGAGGCGAAGGGCAATGAGCAGGGCAAACATCGCTCCGCCGCGCGGGTCGGAACCCATGGGCATGCCGGGCGGCGCTTTGGCGACCCAGCCCCACACGGCGACGAGCATGACGGTCATCGGCAATTGAACGAATGCCAGGAATTTCAGGAATTTTGGCAGGAGATGGTCTGCCGCCAACACCGTCGCCAGGGCGGCAATCATCACTCCAAGGAGCTGGAGCCGCAGGTTGATGAATGTCGCAACGATGAGGATGAGAAGCGTGGCCAGCCGGGCCACCGGGGGGACTCGGGACATCGGCTACTCGCTGGCCTGAAAGTTCACCGAACCGAGATGGATCATTGCAATTGCTCCGTATGATTGCTTAGAAGGTTACACCCAGAGGACCGCCAATGCCACCATTTCCAGTACTACCCGAGCCAAGGCGGTCGGTGGCTTGACGGTCACGACCGCCCCAATTGGTTCCTCGGCCGTGAAAATCGGATTGCCCTGGGGATTGACATTTATATCATAGACCATACCATCATGACATGAAGGTGGAGCTCAGCCCTGATGCGGTGGCGCAGCTCGATAAATTGCCCAGTTCCATGGTGGGTCGCGTCGATCGGGTGGTGAGTCGTTTGAAAGATTGGCCGAACGTGAGCGGCGTCAAGCCGCTGACCGGAGATTTGAAGGGGAATTTCCGCATCCGAACGGGCGATTACCGGATCATCTTTCGGCTGGAAGGCCCGCGGATCGTCGTCTGGCGAGTGGCGAATCGTCGAGATGTATACCAGGACTGACAATCTCAGCGCTTCCAAACAACAGGAGATAATCATGACCGTTCAATCTATCACAATTTACGGCAAGCGATTTGTCCTGGTCCCGATGCGGGATTTCAAGGCATTGGAAAAGCGCGCAAACACTCAAGTACTTCCTAAGCTGCCCGATCCTTTGCCCAATGGAAACTATCCGGCGATAGAAACTCTTCGCGCCATTTACGCCCGAAAACTAATCCAGGAGCGCGAATCGGCCGGCCTATCGCAATCGGAATTGGCCAGACGAGCGGGGATTCGTCCCGAAACGATCAATCGGCTTGAAAGGGGAAAGCATAGTCCTGATACTTCCACCCTCGCCAAAATCACCAGGGCGCTTCGCGCCGCGGGCGTGAAAATCTGAGCGCGGTGCCCGATCAGCCTTTTGCAATCCGGTGAATATAATGATTAATGCTGCTCCGATGATTCCAACTTGCGAGTGAATCATCCACGCGGCATTACCACGAATTGCCGTTGCGCCGAGAACTTACCATACGACCAAGCATCAGTCCGAGAAGTGAAAACACGATTACTGAGCCAATCCATACTCCGATCGCGGTTTCCCTCAGGTCGTCATTTTTCAGAACGTCCCCAATGCCCCTTATATATCCGCCAAGCGATATGAATGCCCTAAGCAAACCCGGTTGAAACAAATAGCTTAGAGGGTAGCCGACAATTAGCCCAATGAGCGCGCCTATGCCAACTACCGATGCCGTATCAATAAATGGCCTATCACCGAAGAAATTCTTTGTCAAACTCGGCCCGCGAAAGCGGGACATGAGATCGTGGGGCACGGCCCGCACCAGCCAGACGGCCAGCAGCGCCTCGGCAACTTTGTCGGTCGCGGCGTCGCAGATCATTCCGGAGAAGAATCCGGCCACCGGCAAAGAGAACCCGCGATGGATGAACCATGCGGTCACGAAGGTGGACCCGGCCGTCGTCACGCCGCCGAAAAGGTAGACCGAGATCGGCAGCGAAACCAGCGCGGAAATGACGCCCAGCGCCAGACCGCTGAGTACGGTCCTGAAGAGGGTCCGAAAGCCGCCGATCATGGCCAGAAGATGCGTGCCGACCGCCATCATGGCCGCGGTGCCGGTGAAGAAAATGATGATGTGATTGAACAGCAGCGCCATCACGGCGAACGCCAGCACGGTGACGATCAACCCCGGCCCAAGTCCGGCGATGAGGGTGGTGGTGATGATGCCCACGCAATCGAGATAAACGGGCAATTTCAGCGCCAAAACGATTTGCGACAGCGCGATGTTAAACGCGACGGCCGACGGAATCAGCGCGATCGTCGCCATCCGGGAAGAGGCCGGTGAAATTCCGTAATCAAGATATTCGATCGGCTCATTTTCGGGCATTCGGCAATCGCGATCGGCCTTTTGAACGGGCGCGGTAGGATACTACATTCTGAACGCCGCACAAAGCGCGGCGGGAACCAGTCGTTCAAATCCTGCCGCTCCGTAGGTAACGTCGCGGGCAGTTTGGGTCTCAGTTCTTCCAAACGCTTCGAATGTCACCATCGAAAGCGACCGCAACCACCGAATCTGCGGGCGACGCCGTTCGGTCGATGTCGTGAATGGTCACTTCGCGATCCCCTTCGTACGGAAGTAATCGGCCCGTATAAACCTCATACACTTTCGTGACGCGTAACTTGCCCAGCGGCGGCATCTTGAAAGTATTTCCCGCGTAGTCCTTCAAGAGGTGCACGTAAACCACGGATCCCTTGTAGCAATAGCCATATTCGTGGTCTACCGGTTCCCACGGTCCGCCGCGGGTGCCGTAGATGGCCTCACCCATTTTGGCCATCCATCGGCCCATTTCCCGCAAACGCTGCTGTTCCAGGTCGGGAATTACGCCGTGCCGATCGGGCCCCACATTCACCAACAACACCATGTTGCGAACCACGCAGTTGGCCAGGTATCGCACCAGTTGATCCCGCGTCATCACATTGCCGTTGGCGATGGATTGGGCGTTATAGCCCCAACCGCCGTTTTGCATGGACAGACACTTGTCGCAGATCACGCTGCTGCGGATTTTTCCCGTAGTCTCTTGGGAGCCCTCTTCCTCGATGATGTCGCCCATCCAGCCATAGCGGGGATTGACAATCGCATCCGGCTGGTACTTGCGCACCATCCCCATGATTCCCAAGGCCTTGCCCGTGCTCTGTTCAATGTCCTGATATTCCTTGCCGATCGGCCAGCGATTCGCCGGATCGAGATATTTGCCGGGCTCGTGAAAGTAGGCGGCGTCCGCGTCGGAGCCTCTTTGCCCCAACCAACCCCCGTCCCAGAAGATATGGTCAATCTTGCCATAACCGGTCAAAAGTTTTCTGACGTTGACGTAGTTTTCCTCCTTCATCAGTCGTGCATTCTCCACGTGGGAGGGATCGGTCTTATAGCCGAATCTGTTGGCCAGGCAATTGGCGCCGGTCACGTCGTAATAGCCGGGATAACGCCAACTCAGCGGCGAATAATAGATGCCGACCTTCAAGCCCGCGCCACGGCATGCCTGGACGTACTCGCCAACCAAATCCCGATGCAGGGTCTGCACGCTGGTGAAAGCGTTGGGATACGGGCTGTCGAACAGACAGAAGCCGTCGTGATGCCGCGTCGTCAAACACATCCACTTCATGCCGGCATCCTTGGCTAATTGCGCCCAAGTCTCCGGGTGATAGTCGGCGGCGTCGAAATACGCTTCGCCGCTTTCTGGATACGCGAACTGACGGTACACCGCCGGCGGCATTCCCTGATTTTCCATCAACCATTCCCCGCGTCCGGGTCCGGAGTACAGCCCCCAATGGATGAACATGCCGAATTTGGCGTCGAGCAGCCAATCAAGCTTTTCGTTGGACAATTGCGTGATGTCCATCTGAGTCTTAGGTACGCGCATCGCCGGCTCAGAAGGAATATCCGGCTGTGTCTCCATGGCAAACACGGTTGCCGCTGCGCTCCAGACCCAAACCAAGATGGCAGCCAGTCCGCAAAATGCACCGCATGCGTGGGACCCAACAGGACTCATTTCCTCTCCTTCGCACGCGATTTCAGGAGATTCCTCCCGCTTGGTGTGATTAAGCCCACCAATACTTCAAATGATTTCATCGGCTCGCAATATACCGCCCCGCCCACCGCGGTCCATGACTCAAAACGCTTCCGCGAATTTTTCAGATGGCGGATGTCATTCCCCCCGCGCCACTTGACTCCCGTCACTGCGATCCCCGTGGAGTTGCACCTCGATTTTGGCCTGCCACGCTGTAATAATCCGAAGTCTATATCTCAATTGAGGACGCAACCATGGCTCTGGAAATCGTACGGGCAAGAGCGGAACACATCCCTGAACTCGCTCGGATTGTCTTTGAAGCGTTCAAGGGAATTCACGATCGCCACAGGTTTCCGCTTGACATTCCCAGCATGGATGTCGCCCTGATGATGACGGAAATGCTCGTTCACCGGCCCGATTTCCATGGTGTTGCCGCGATTCTCGACGGCAAAATCGTCGGCTCCAACTTTACGCAGATCAGCGACGCCGTTTCCGGCGTGGGGCCGATCACGGTGGACCCGGACTGCCAAGCACGGGGCGTCGGCCGCGCACTCATGCGGCATATCGTCGACTGGTCGTTGGCAAACCACGGTCCGATGGTCCGGCTCGTTCAAGACGGTTTTAACATGGCCTCGTTGTCCCTGTACACCTCGATTGGGTTTACGGTCGTCGAGCCGCTGGTACTGATGGCCGTCTCGCCGGCCGATCATTCTGATGAGACCGTTCGGCCGCTGCTGTCGGGCGATTTGCCGGCCTGCGACGCCCTGTGCGCCAGAATCTTGAAAGTATCGCGAAAAAATGAATTGGCGTTCATGATCGAGCACGGCGGCAAGGCCGGCTTCATTCCCCACGGTCGGTTCAAGACCGAAAGGCTCGTCGCATACGTTATTCCCGGTGTCTTAGGCCATGGCGTCGCCGAATCGGCCGACGACCTTCTGGCAACCGTCACGCAGGCGGCACGCCATGTGCCGCCTCCGGCTCACAAGGTGTTCATCCCCGCGCGAAACGGAGAACTTTTCCGCCAGGCGCTCGGCTTGAAAATGCGATCGATCAAACTCATGTCGCTCATGGCGATGGGGCCGTATGAGGAGCCAATGCCCCCCGCAGCGGGCGCCGCCTGGGCGCCGTCCATCGCATATTGAGATAATCTTCGGCAATGACCAACCCAATTTTACTGGACATTCCGGAATCGTTCGAGACCGAGCGGTTGCTGATCCGCGTGCCGCGGCCCGGCGACGGAGCGGCGTTCAATGCCGCGATCCTGGAGTCGTTCGACGATTTGCAGCCCTGGATGCCCTGGGCCAAGGAACGCCCGAGCATCGAGAAGACCGAGGAAAACTCCCGCAAGGCATACAGCCTGTTCCTCGCTCGCGAGGACATCATGCTTCGGCTGATTCACAAACAGAGCGGACTGTTTGTTGGCTCCAGCGGACTGCATCCCCGTGACTGGTCCGTGCCAAAGTTTGAGGTGGGATACTGGTGCCGCAAACGATTTGAACGGCAAGGTTACATCACCGAAGCCGTGGCGGGGATTCTGCGATTTGGGTTTGAAACCATGGGCGCCAGGAGGATTGAAGTTCGCTGCGACTCCATCAATCGGCGCAGCATTCGCGTCGTCGAACGGATTGGGATGAAACTGGAGGGGGAGTTAAGGCATCAGAAGGTCGGCATGGACGGGACGCTTCGCAATATGATGGTCTTTGCGCTGACGGACGAAGATTGGCGGGAATTGCCGCGGGCCACGTTTTCACAGTTGTGAAAAGGATAGAAGGACTAGGGAATTGAACAGCGGATTGCGCGGATAAGAGTTGAATTTATCCGCCTAATCCGCGGTTCAATCCTTTTCTGATTTCCTTTTGAGCCATCGGCTCATGATTTGGAAGAACTCATCCCGCGCGAATCGCTCGCGCCAGGGGCTATGGCCGCAACGACGCAACTCGTGATATTCCAGTTGAGGGATAGACCGGCGAAGAAGGTCACGCGTGCTGGGACCGGGGTGGGGATCGTAGTCGCCGTGGAGCATCAGAACTGGCGATTGGACCGTGGACAGGGCCGCCGGGTATTGACCCTCCCGCTGCAATCGCAGCATGTCATTCCACGTGTCCTCGTGGGCTTTGGAATCAAACGGCCCA
>JBEKXM010000174.1:0-8398 GCA_049512115.1 Tepidisphaeraceae bacterium
CCGGGTCTTCCAATTTCGCCGCCGCAAGCGCCACCAGCATTCTAAACGTGACCTACGGCGTCAAACTGGAATACTGCAACACGACCGCCTACAAAGCCGGCTCGACCATCCCCTTGGCGATTCTGCTCGTCGATGCCAACGGCAATGACGCGAACACGACCAACACTACCGTGACCGCCACCGGTCTGGCTTTGCTGTCGTCGCCGAACACGCCGGTTGCGATCCCCGCCGACAATCCCGCAGGCCACAAATTCACGCCGGACAATGACGGCGACGAATGGTTCTTCAATTTCAAGACCACCGGCCTGGCTGCCGGCACTTATGTGCTGACCTACACCATCAGCGGAGACCCGATCGTTCACACGCTGACGTTCATCGTCAGGCATTAGGGCACTTCCCAAATTAAACTAGCGAGTGGTGGTAACCGCAGTGGTCAAAGAATCCTGCGGCGTCGTTGGCGGTTACCGCGTCCATCGCCGCGAACACCGCCTTGACCAAGGTCTCCAAGTGAGCGTTGCGCCGACTGGACTACTACGCTGAACAGGCCGGATTTCGCCATTTCCACTGGCCAGGCAACCATTGCTCGAGATGGCTGATCGGCGAGTCGGGCAGGTTCGTCAGCAGTTGCGTCAGGTAACGCTACGGATCGATGCCGTGCCGGCGGCAGGTGCTGGTCAGGCTGGAAAGGATCGCCGCAGTCCGGCCACCACGCTCGTTGCCAACGAATAAAGAATGTTTACGATTCAGACAGATCCGCTTCATTTCGCGTTCCGACACATTATTGTCTAACGAGACGGCGCCGTCGATTGTGAACACGTTCAATTCATTCCATTGGTTCAGCAGGTAGCCCACCGCCTCGGCCATCGGGTGTTTTGGCAGCAACTGATCGCGCCAGGCGAACAGTTTGTCTTTCAGCGCCGACAGGATCGGGACCGATTCGCGCGGGCGCAGTGCCAGGCGAAGGAGATCACGTTGCAGGGGTGCTTGGGGGAGACGACCATCGACATCCGGCGGGGGTGGCGCAATCTCTGAGTTCGCCGCCAACGACAACGAAATGAATCATTCGGCTTTTGGAGACGAATAGACGCTATTTCTCTTCCGGGTCGGGTTGAGTGATGCATCGAATCCCGCTGGAATCGACTTCGAATTTAAGTTCCGTAGCTTTGTTATGCCGCCAGCGGTAGGCATCGACGGTAACGATCTGACGCCGTGGGTCGGCTTCGCCTTCACCACTGGCGGCGACACCGGGTATGTAACCAATGGCAACCAGGTACATGGCGGTATGGCTCTGCCATTCGGCCCAATGCGGATCATCGACTGGAAGGGTTTTGCTGTTGGAGGCATCGTCAAATTTCATGACGAACTTGTCCTCGGTGCGTCGGAGGGCATTGTCGGGCTGCCAATAGTCGTCAACTGAAACATTGTCCCACCGTTTGAGTTCGTTCTGATTGACGGCGACCAAATCGATTTCGACGGAATTGGTTTTTGCGGTGGCGTCGTCCAGGGAAACCGTAACATCAAAAGGCTTGGTGTGTGTTCCCGGCGAAACCGAGCAGCCGGCCGTCGCGATGAGGAAGCCAAATCCGACGCCAAGACGCCAAATAAGAGACCGCATTATCACTCCTTCAGGTGCCGGCCGTTGCTTTCGCCGCAGGAGGCCCATCGGCCAATCCAGCGAGATGACCGCGAATGGCGGCATTTATTTCACGGTTGAATCTCCAGTCGATGACGATGAGGCTTCGGGTGCGAAGTATCAGGGATTCAATATCGGGAATGACGTCGAGCACGACCTTGTGAAGTCCACCACGGCCGGCATCGCCAAAGTCCCGGCGCCAACTGTCCTTCCCGATTCCGGGGAAGAGCCGAATAATGAATGCCAGTGTGTCCCACCACAGTTCCGGGGGAACAAGATCGAATATTTGTTTGGGTTCAAGGAGTTCGTTGAGCAATCGATGCGGGCCGAGGGCGACGAGCCAGCGAGAATCGCGGTCAAATATGGCCTGGATGCGCTGGCGCAAGGGAATCGAGGGATCATGTTCGGACGCAACCTGGCGGGCGAGGCTGAGAATCTCGTCCTTGGCAATGGGAAGGCCGGTCTGGGCGTTCACGAGGAGGGTTCGCACGGCGAGAATAGCCAGGGAGTAGAGGTCTACGGGGGAGCTGCGCAAGCACAGGACTTCAAAATTGACGTTGGTTAAGGGAACGCCGGAGGCGGCTTTGAGTTGTTCCACGATATTCTGCGTGAACCGCCGAGGGACAGTGCGGAAGCGCCATTCGCCGGCAACCATAGCCTGTTGGGTTTCGAGGCGGCAATAGAGATCGACAACGCCGGCGGCGAGATTGAGGCGAATCCAGACGAGATCGTTTGCGGCCGGTACGAGGCGTTCTTGAGTTGCAATGGTTCCCTCGACAAGGACGCCGGTGGATTCATTGATGATCTGACGAATTCGGAGGGTAGCGGTGCCGGATGGGGAGCCAATGTATTCCGGGCAGTAGATCGACGTGACTTCGCCGCAGCCGCTGACGAAGTATTGGAGATCGGTGTCGGGCACTGGGACGACAAACGCATCGCCCGGATCAAGCAGGGCGAGGCGCGAAGTCCAAAGAAAGGGCAGAGCGTTGGAGCGGGCGTCGACCTTGACGGCGAAGCTGTCGGCGCTGAGGTTGAGCAGAGGCCGCTGAGTGCTTTGAAGCGTTGCGGCGACGGCGACGGCGGCCTGGTGGAGCAGGCGGAGTTTGAGATGGAAGATTTCGAGGAGTCGGCCCCAGCGGCCGTGCTGTCCCAGGAACAGCCATCCCTCGCACGAGCCCTGTGGATCGTGATCGGCCATGGCTTTGAAATCGCCGTCGAGATCGAGCCGGGTTCGTCCGTGCATGATTCCAGGCCAAGGCTTTCCGGAGAGAAAATCGATGTAATCCTCGAGGCGGATCAGGCCGCTGTCGCGGACCATCATCGGCGCGGCGTCCGGGTTGAAAGGGATTAGAGTCGGAGACACGGCTATCAGGGTCGAAAGTTCGCGCGTCGCGGAAGTGGATGGGCCGTCGGGCGACAGCCGAACCATTGGGCTTTGGTCCTTTTGCTTGGGCAGATACAGGTAACGAGAGAGCGAAGTGGAATAACCGGGTAGGCCTTTTGCGGTGAGAAGGGCATCATCCCTGCAAAGCTGCCATCGCTCGTGAGTTTCGGGGTCGGATGGATGTACGGGACGGAGCGCTTTTAAGTCAAGATATGTTGGAAATGGGCCGGTTTTTTCCCAACCCGTAGTTATGACGCTTGAAGAATCGGATTGGTGAAATGATTCGAAGTTGCGGCTCCATTGGGCATCGAGGGCGGCGTTCGTGAGGCGATTTCCAAGGGTCTTAAGGGAGCGTGCAAATCCCTCGACGTTCTGTACCCAGATTTCGACCCAACGCTGAACATTACCGCCCATATCGACGAGAACGCCGAGAAACACCTTGGCATCCCTGGAAGCGCGGAGCACAACGAGATTCCCGGCTACAGGGTCGGGTTCGCGGCGGACAAGGGCACATAAACTGATCGGTGCGCCGAGATGATCCTCACTAATTGGGACCGCAATATATCCCAATGGAAGCTGGCCGATCTGGTCCGCATTGTTAACCGACATGCATTCCTGTCAGGCACGGGAGTCAGAATCGACATTGTAATTGGGACTGATAGACTGTCAAAAGAAAACGCTTTGGGAAGATTGGGATTGGGACGTGAAAGGGAAGATGGCGCAGTTGCAACAGATGACACGAGACTTTCTGACGTTCCTTCGAGACAACCCGGCGATTCGGGTTCGTTTTTGTGCTGCACATGGGAAGACGCGGCTTTATGCGGGTCATTTCTTCACTGACATGTGGAAGGAAATCGCGCGAACGAAATTGCGAAGCCCTGAGCTTGGCGACAAACAGATTTTGACCGATGTCCTGGAACACATCCCCGTTCCGGGCAAGTCCTACCCAAATTTGCTGCGACATGTCAGCGATGTCGTTGGACAGCTAAAGCCTCATCACGATGGCGACTGTGACGCCGTCTGGCAAAAGCTATTGGAAATATACGCGTCGAATGCGTCGGGGCCGGTTTCGTTCATGGTGGGCAATGACGTCGATTCGCGCAAGATATTTGCCAGCAATGAGTTACCCACTTTGTTGGCGAACCCAAAGGTGAATGCGCTCACCAAAGATATCCTGGCTTATTACCAGCGATGTCTTCAATTCAAGCGTTACGATATGAATTTCGGGTACATCTCGGGATAGATGCGGTGCGATGGCCGATTGTCGCTCCAGCGGACAGCGCCGAAATCAAGTCGTTTGGGCGAAAAATTTTAGGTAAAATGATTGCCAGACCTTATATATGAACATTTGAGTGACGGCTGCGTCTCGCGTGTGTCTGAAGTGGCATTGACGGAGAAATCCCATCGTGACGGCTCCAAACCATGACGCCTTGACGCTGGTAAAGGCGACCGCGAATCGGCTGAGGCTCCTGCAAATCGATTTTGCCGAGCTTTCGCCGGAAGAAAGGATGCGATATCTCTCGGAGGAGATTGGGCGCGCGCTGAAGACCGTGGTTCCACAGCAGCGGCAAGAGTTTCTCAAGGGGTTGAGCGAGCATTTTCCCACCTGGGAGAACGGTCGGGAACGGGAAATGCAGGCTCAGCCAGTTTCGGCATTCGATGAAGCGCAGCTGAACGATGCGAGTTTTCTGGTAGAACGCCTTTCGCGCCTGGGGCCCTCGTTGGGGGAAACGGCGCGGCGGGTAGTTGTTGACCAATTGAAATCGGCCGGTTTCGAGATGCCGGTATCCACCAGCCTTCCGACGCAGGCGGCGGAGGCGCTATCAAAGAAGCTTGCGGTGAGCGGGCTGGACCCGGCGCGGGTTCTGGACCTTGTCGCGCTGCTCTATGAGACGATCACAAGCCTGGACCAGTTGGTCTGGCAAACATGGCAGGCGATATCCGCTCAGAGCGGACTTAAGCGGCCGGCGCCGCTGAAGCGAACGATCGGCGCTTTTGCCAGTGGAGATCAGGATGTGCCTCGCGGACAGGTGAGCCAGGATCTCGACAGCCTGCGAAAACTCACCGCGGCGCTAGTGAGCGCGATCGGCCAAGCGGGCAAGCAATTTGCCGCGGATCATGTTTCGAAGTTCAGTCCGAGCGAAATCCAATCGCTGGTGGAACTGGAGCGGAAATTCGGACCGTTCAGCAACAAGGAAGTCTACTGTTGGCGCAAGTACGTTGAACTGCGGGGTGGCATCGATGAAGTGAGCGTTGAACGCGAGATTACGCGGGCGATCGCCGATTTCGCGGAAAAGCTGATCAGGGGTTTGGCGCGTTGAACGCGGCAGTTGATTTCGGTAAGGGACGTTTATGGGCACAAACGAGCAAGTGCATTGGCAAGAGGGGCTTTTCCTGCAGCCACATCATTTGCAGCTTTTGCAGCGTCTGGGCATGCAGCAGACTGAGCGGCATCATCGGTTGGGGTGGCCGTATCCTTTCGGAGTGATCGAGGCAAGGATGTCTCCCGATGCGCTGGAAAACCGGCTGATTCGATACGATCGGCTGCGGGTGATCATGCCGTCTGGTGTGGAACTGGATGTTCCGGGCAACACGGATTTACCGCCGCTGGACATCAGCAGGGCGTTTGAAGCGAGCAGCCAACCGTTCGTAATTCACCTTGCGCTGCCGGTCTGGTATCCGGGTCGTGCCAATACGGTGCAATCGAGCGAGCAATCCGACGATCGCGTCAAGCGGATCTTCCGGGTTGCGGAAACGGAACTTCGGGACGAAAACACGGGGGAGAATCCCCAGCCGGTGCTCGTGCGGCGGTACAACGCGCGGTTGATTCTGGAAGACGAAGACCATACCGATCTGGAACTGCTGCCGCTGATGCGCATTTCATTCGCAGTGGACCAGGAAGTGCGTTCGCCACGGCAGGATCCGAATTTCATTCCGCCGTGTCTGGTGCTGTCTGGATCGCCGGCGTTGCGCGATCTGGTGCGCGACCTGGCCAACCAAGTCGACGCACGCCGCAAGGAACTGGTTGTGCAGATTACCCGCAGCGGGTTCAGCGTCGAAACGATTCGCGGAATCCAGTTCGAGCAGATGCTTCGCTTGCGCACGCTGAACCGATTCGCGGCGCGGCTTCCGCATCTGGTCGCGCTTTCCACAATCACGCCGCTGGCGCTTTATCTGGAACTTCGCGAGCTGCTCGCGGAATTGACGTCGCTCCATCCCGACAGAGATCAGTTCGACGTCGCGGATTACGATCACGAGAATCCGTTCCTGGCGTTTTCGGAGCTATCGCAGAAGATTCGGCCTCTGCTGATCGGTGGGGTATCAGCCCGGTACTTGCAAGTGCCGTTCAAACGTGATGGCCGGATATTGACGGCCGCGCTCGCCGACGAGCACGTCAAGGGGCCCAACGAGTATTTCATCGGAATTAAAACCAAGCAGGACCCGATCGAAGTCGAAAAACTGGTCGTCGATGCCGATCGGTTCAAATTGATGGCGAGCAGCAAAGCGCGGATGCGGGTTTTTGGGATCAAGCTGGCGGAAGAGCGCCATCCACCGCTTGAGCTTCCATCGCAGACAGGCCTGAACTATTTCCGGCTGCTGCGCCCGGAGAACCAGGCGATGTGGGACATGATTGTCGCCGAAAAGTCAATCGCGATCACCTGGTCCGAAATCGAAACGTCGGATTTTGCCATAACGTTGTACATGACGGTTCCTTAATCGAGGACAAGATGACGCTGGTGGAATTGTTCGAACCGATTTTTCAATACGTGTGCCGGGTGAGTCGTTCCGCGCGCCAGGGGACAAGCTACGATCAAGCGCAGATTCGGTCGGAATTAAAATCGATGCTGGCAGACCTGCGTGCCCGCTCCAGCCAGCTCGGTGCGCTGGCGTCGCGTTACGATGAATGCGAGTTGGCGGTGATCTTCTTTGCGGATTTCACGATTCGGAGCAGCACGCTGAGTTTCGCGGAAGAGTGGAAAGACCTGGCTGCCGAACGACACGAACTGGCCGGAGACCAGAAATTCTTCGAAATGCTTGACCAGGCTTTGGCGGACCGCAGCGAGGGCGCGGTGGCGGCGATCGCGGTGTATTACACCTGCATCGGGCTGGGTTTCACGGGGTGGTATACGGGCCAGCCGGAATACTTGCGGCGCAAAATGATGGATTGTTCGTCGCGGCTTCGCGAGCAGATCGAGGCGGATCTCAACGCCAGGATTTGCAATGACGCGTATGAGCGAGTCAACACGGATGATCTTATTCAGCCACCCGGGCGGAGTCTCGCCGGCATCGCCATCACATTGATCACGCTCATTCTGGTTCTGTTTTTCGCCAACCTCTTGCTGTATCACAGCGACCTGGCGGAATTGAAAGGGATCTTACAGTCAATTGGGTCCACGAATTGAGCGCAAGGGTGCGAGGCTGAGCGACTATGAATAGTCCGTTTCTGAAACTATCCACGCCTGTCAAGATCGGGTTGGTTTGTTGCCTGATCATCCTGGCGGTGGTGTCGATTATTCTGCTGGGCGGGGACAAACGTGCGGTGCTGATCGTGCTGGCGGGGCTGGTGTTGGTGCTCCTGCTGCTCCTGTTATACGTGGCGTTTATCAAATGGCAGGAAAAGCGCAAGGCCGAACAGATGGGGGTGAAGATCAGGGAGGAGGGGCAAAGAAAAGTTCGCGGCATCAGCGATCCGAACGCGCTGGCGAAGATTTCGGACCTCTCGCGGCAATTTGCGGAGGGAATCGAGAAATTTCGCGCGGCAGGAAAGAACCTATACAGCCTTCCGTGGTACCTCCTGATCGGCGAATCCGGCTCGGGAAAATCGGAGGCGATCCGGCACTGCAACGTCGGGTTCCCGCCGGGACTTCAGGACATGCTGCAAGGCTCCGGCGGTACGGTCAACATGAACTGGTGGTTCACGAACCACGCGGTCATTCTCGACACGGCGGGGCGGTATATCAGTCAACAGATATTGCCCGGAAGCACCAACGAGTGGACGGAATTCCTGAAGCTCCTGAATCGCAGCCGACCGAATTGTCCGATCAACGGGCTGCTGCTGACGATTTCGGCCGAGAGTCTCATCAAATTCACCGCCGACCAGTTGGAGGCGGAGGCGGGAAAGATCGCCCGGCAACTGGACACGTTGCAGCGCGTTCTTGGGGTGCGGTTCCCGGTCTTCGTGATCATCACCAAGAGCGATCTGATCGTCGGTTTCCGCGAATTTTTCGAATCGGTGACCGACCCGCGGATGCAACACCAGATTCTGGGTTGGTCAAATTCCAACGAAAATCTGGATGCGCCATTTTCCGCCGAACAAGTGACGCAGCATCTTGAGACGGTCAAGCAGCGGCTGCTGAAGAGGAGAATGGGATTGCTGCTCG
>JBEKXM010000175.1:0-8394 GCA_049512115.1 Tepidisphaeraceae bacterium
TCGATCTGTCCGCGGCCGAATCCGCCAGCCTCGACGCCCACGCCGCCGTCGTCGCCCAGCAGCGCGACCTGGAGGACGCCCGGCTGACCCTGAACAAGGCGCTGGGCCTGTCGCCGCATACGCAGGTGAAGCTGAATCCCAACGTCGCCTTGGCTGAGAACCTTTCCGTGCCGAAGCCCGAGGAGGTTTTATCCGGACTGGAAGATCGCCGGCTCGATCTTCTCGCCCTTCGCCTGGGATACCAAAGCCAGGAGGAAACCCTCCGCGCCGCCGTGCTCGAACAATTTCCCAAGGTGAACATCGGCTTCAACCGCCAGCGCGACAATGGCAACATCCAGAGCGTCGGATTCGCCGTGACCGTCGATCTGCCGATTTTCGACCGCAACCAGGGCGCCATCGCCGTCGAAACCGCCACGCGGCAGAAGCTTTTCGACGAATATGTTCAGCGCGTCTTCGAAGCTCGCTACGACGTCTATTCAGCCGTCGACGATTTGAACGCCATCTCCCGGCAAATCGCCGCCCAGCAAGAGGCCGTTCCCAGCCTCCAGCGACTGATCGAGACGTACCGCAATGCCCTTGGCCAGGGAAACATGGACATACTCAGCTATTATTCCGCCGTCGGCAACTTGACTCAAAAGCAGCTCGACATCCTGAAATTGAAGCAGCAGTTGACGGACAACCGGATTGCGTTGGAATTGGCGGCGGGGGAGTATTTTCCGGTTCAGGCCGGGAACTGAATCATAAGTAATCGGCGACGCCGGTTTGGCGTCTTGGAGTTCGACATGAAAGCCGTTTGGAATCTCTTCTTGGTGCTGGCGCTAATGGCCGGGGCGGGCGCCGCCGGCTACTTCATCGGCCACCGCGCGGCTTCGCCCGCGGCGTCCCAACAGCCCGATTCCGACGACGATGTGGCGCCGACGCCCACCGTGCAAACCGCGCCCATCCAGCGGGGCCGCATCGAACGCACCATCACCGCCTACGGCATCGTCGCCGCCCAGACCGGTGACATCGCGGTCCTTTCCGTGCCCTTCGAGTCGCGCATCAAAAAAATCCTCGTCGTGCCTGGCCAGCGCCTCGACGCCGACACCCCCGCAATCGAAATCGAACCCAGTCCCGACACCCAATTGCAGATGCTCCAGGCCAAAGCCGCCGTGGAAAACGCCACCAAGGACCTGGACCAGACCCGCACGCGTTTCAGCAGCCAACTGGCCACGAATCAGGACCTGTTGCAATCGGAGCAGAACCTGCGGCTGGCGCGACTGAAGCTGGATTCGATGCAAACTGCCGGCGCCGGCGGCGCCATGAAACTCAAGGCGGGTGGCCTGGTCGCCAAGGTGGACGTGCAGGAGGGGCAGGTGGTCCCGGCGGGCACACCGCTCGTGGAGGTCGCCGGCAGCGGCAAGCTCCAGGTCCGTCTCGGTCTGGAGCCCGCCGACGCCGCCGCCATTCACGCCGGTGATCGCGTCGCGCTACAGAATATTGGCTCCGACGGCCCCGGCGTGGTCGGCAAGGTCCAGATGGTCGCGCAGCGCATCAATCCCGACACGCGGCTCACGGACGTCTTCGTCGCGCTTCCGCCCGATGCCGCGATGCCGCTGGATGCCTACGTCCGCGGCGAGCTGACCATTGCCGGCGCCGATGGCCTTGTCGTTCCGCGCTCCGCCGTGTTGCCCGATGATGAGGGATATTTCTTGTTCACGGTCGAGCAGGGAAAGGCGGTCGAGCATAAGGTGACCATCGCCCTCCAGAACGATCAATCGGCGCAGGTCAGCGGGGAAGGTCTGTCGGCGGGGCAGATGGCCGTCGTGCTGGGGAACATGGAATTGGAAGATGGCATGACGGTCAAGACCGAGTCCATGACGGTCAATACCCAACCCGGTGAATCCCCGGCCACCCAGGAGGCCGCACAGTGAAAGCCGCCCATTGGGCCAGCCGGCACACCCGGTCCATCCTTTTTTTGCTCGTGGCGCTGGTGGCCGGCGGGGTATTCGCCTCGCGGTCGCTTCCGGTCACGCTCTTTCCCCACGTCAATTTTCCTCGCATCCGCGTCGATTTCGACGCCGGCGATCGACCCGCCGAACGCATGGCCGTCGAGGTCACCAGTCCCGCCGAGGAGGCGCTTCGAGCGGTTCCCGGTGTGCGCGCCGTCCAATCCACCTCCAGCCGCGGTAGCGCCGAAATCTTCCTCACCTTCGACTGGGGCCAGGACATGGGCGCCGCACTCCTTCAGGCCGAAGCCGAGGTCAATCGAATCCTTCCCGACTTGCCGCAGGGAACCAGCTTCATCTTCCGCAGGATGGACCCCACCGTCTTCCCGGTCATCGCCTACAGCATCATTTCCGACACCCGCCCGCTCACGGAATTGCACGATATCGCCCAGTATCAGTTTCGCCCCATCCTCTCCACCGTGCCGGGCGTGGCCCACATCAGCGTCGACGGCGGGGCGGTCGCGGAATATCGCGTCACCCTCGATCCCGCCGCCCTCCAAGCGCATGGACTGGCATTGACGGACGTCGCCAGCGCCCTCTCCGCCGCCAACGTCCTGACAGCCGTCGGACACGTCGAGGAGAATTATCGCCTCTATCTGGTCGAGACCGACACGCAGTTCAAGTCCATGGATGAGATCGGCCGCACCGTGCTGCACTCCGCCTCCGGCAGCGTCACGCTGCTCCGGGATATTGCCACCATCCGTCAGGACCGCTCGCCGCAATTCATCCATTCCACCGCCGACGGGCATGACGCCGTTCTGGTGAACGTTTACCAGCAGCCCGGCGGCAACGTCGTCGAAATCGCCGCCGCCATCCGCCGCGCGTTTTCCGAGCAACAGAAGCGACTTCCCCCCGACGTCAAACTCGCAAGCTGGTACGACCAGAGCGATCTGATCATCTCATCGGCCAAAACCGTCCGCGATTCCGTGCTGATCGGTGTCGCCCTTGCCACGCTCGTGCTCTTGCTGTTCCTCCGGAACTTTCGCATGAGCCTGATCGCCATCCTGGCCGTTCCCATCGTCCTGGCCGTCACCGCGCTGCTGCTCTTTCTGCTCGACCAGAGCTTCAACATCATGACGCTGGGGGGCATGGCCGCTGCCGTGGGGCTTATCATCGACGATGCCATCGTCATCTCCGAACACATCGTCCGCCGCCTGCACGGGCCCGGCGCCGGGCATGCCGACGCTCACAACCTCGTCCTGGGCGCCACCGAGGAATTCTCCAAGCCCCTCGCCGGATCGTCCCTTTCCACCACCGTCATCTACATTCCCCCCGCGTTTCTGGTCGGCGTCTTCGGCGCGTTCTTCGCCGCCCTGTCCCTTTCCATGGCCTCCAGCCTGATCGTTTCGTTTTTCGTCGCCTGGCTGGCGATTCCCATCGTGGCCTCCCGCGTGTTGCGCAAACACGACGTCGGTCCCGACGACGAAGGCCTCATCACCCGCGCCGCCTTTGGAACCTACGGTGCCATCATGCGGCCGGTCCTGGCTTTCCCCTGGCTCGTCCTCCTCCTGGTCATTCCATTCCTGTGGTACGGATATTTCGAATATCAGCGCGTGGCATCGGGCTTCATGCCTTCCATCGACGAAGGCGGATTCATCCTGGATTATCAGGGACCGCCGGGCGCATCCATCACGGAGATGGATCGCCTGTTGGGCAACGTGGAGAAAATTCTCCGCGACACGCCGGAGGTGCAAGCCTATTCCCGGCGCACCGGACTCGCCCTGGGCGGCGACATCGCCGAGACCAGCAACGGCGATTTCTTCGTCCGCCTCAAGCCACCGCCCCGACGACCCATCTCCGCTATCATGGGCGAAATCTCCGATCGCGTGAAGAAAACAACGCCGGGGCTGGCCTTCGATCCCGCTCAACTGATGGAAGACCTGATCGGCGACCTGACCGGAAAGCCGCAGCCCGTCGTCGTCAACCTTTACTGCGACGATCAGAAGACCCTGACCGATCTGGCTCCCAAAATGGCCGATGCCCTGACGAAAGGCGTCCCGGACCTGGACAATGTCGAAACCAGCGTTGTCCCGGCAGGCGACGCGCTGGACGTGCAGGTGGACCGCGTCAAGGCATCCCTTGAAGGCGTTGACCCCGACGCCCTCACCCGCCAGTTGCAGGCGTTGCTCACCGGCGCCGTCACGACCCAGGTACAGAACGGCGTCAAGATGGTCGATGTGCGCGTCTGGATTCCAAAAAGCTATTTCAAATCCAGCCAGGACCTGGGCGAATTGAATCTTCGCGCGCCCGACGGCCACCTGTTCCCGCTCAAACGCGTCGCGGATTTCAAAGTCATCAGCGGCGAACCGGAACTCAGGCGGGACAACTTCAAGCGATACGTCTACGTCCAGGCGAGGATCAAACAATCCGACCATCCGCCTGATCTGGGAACGGTCGTCGCCGAGGTGAAGAAGTTTCTGGATCGGCCGGGAATGATTCCCCCCGGCGTGCGCTACACCCTCGGCGGGCAATACGAGCAGCAACAGATCGCCTTTGCCGGACTTGTACGCGTGATCGTGGCCGCCGCCGCCCTGGTATTCCTGCTCCTCCTTTTCCTCTACGAGCGGTTCCGCGTCGCCGGGGCCATCATGCTCACCACCGTTCTGGCCATCGCCGCCGTCTTCATCGGCCTGCGATGGACGGGTACGGAGCTGAACATCTGCACGCTCATGGGAATGGTCATGATCGTCGGCAACGTGACCGAGGTGTCGATCTTCTATTACTCCGAATATGCCGACTTCCTCACCGAAGGCACCATGATCGAGCGCCTGGTCGCCGCCGGAAAATACCGCATGCGCGCCATCACCATGACCACCGTCACGGCGATCCTCGCGCTACTGCCGCTGGCGGTGGACCTCGGCCAGGGCACCGGAATGCTTCAACCGCTGGCCGTTGCCATCATCACCGGCCTGATCGTTCAGCTACCCCTGGTGCTGATCGTCCTGCCGGCCCTGCTCAGAATTCTCCGCGTCCGCAAGTGACACCGGATGCAGGTGCGGTCCAATCCCCTCTTTCTCCAACCGTTCGAGCGTGACGGCCTGATCAATATCGAATGGGCCGATCCGCGTCCGGCGAAGCTCGGTCAGATACCCGCCGGTTTTGAGCGCATCACCCAGATCGCGGGCGATGGCCCGGACATACGTCCCGCGCCCGCAGTCGATCCGCATTTCCAGCAGCGGCCATTGCCAGGAAATGATCTTTATCGCGTCGATGCGGATGTCCCGCGCCTTTAGATCGACCGCCTGGCCGCGGCGCGCCAGTTGGTACGCCGGCCGGCCGGAAATCTTCAGGGCGCTGAACGCCGGCGGACGCTGGGAAATGGTCCCCACGAATTTCGCCGCCTCGGCTGCGATATTCTCCAGCGACGGCTGCGACGCCCCGGGCGTGGGAGTCTCCGGCGAGTCCGGATCGTCCGTCGCCGTTGTCGCTCCCAATTTCATCGTCGCCTCGTACCGCTTGGGCTGGTTCATCAGCATCTGGCTGCACTTGGTCGCCTTGCCGATCAAGAGCAAAAGCACCCCCGTCGCGAACGGGTCGAGCGTTCCCGCGTGCCCGATCTTCACGCCCCGGCCCAGCAGCCGTTTGACGCGGTTGACCGCCCCCGCGGAAGTGATCGACGCCGGCTTGTCCAGAACGACGATGCCATTCATGTTATGACAGACTTTGTCCGCTGGTTCTTGTTTTTTTGCAAGGGATGATGATATTGAGCTTTTTCTCAGCCCAAAAGTGGGGTTCATTATGGTTTGGAATAAAACTGAAATCCTCGATGAAATCCGCCGCCAGCACAAAAAGGGCGTGGACCTGTCCTACAACGAGTTGTCCGCCAAGATGCAATCGCTGGTGTCGGCGGCGGCATATCATTTCGGGTCGTATCGCCGGGCCGTGGAACAGGCGGGAATCGAATATTCTACGGTGCTCCGCCGCCCGCGTTGGACCAAGGCCCGGATCATCGCCCTGATCAAGTCCGCCCGCCGCCGCGGCGAGGAACTGCATTGGTCCGCCGTCACCCATCGCCGCGACGAGCTCGGCAAGGCCGCGTTCGCGTCGCTCCAGCCGCGCCTTTTCGGCAAATGGCAGCGCGCGTTGCACGCGGCCGGGCTCGACGCCGACCAAATCGCCCGCTATCGCCGATGGGACCGGCCTTCCATCGCTTACGAATTGAAATCCCGCGCCCGCGACGGCGAACCAGTCAGCAGCGGCGCGCTTCAGGCCGACGACCCCGGCCTGCACGCCGCCGCCGTCCGCCATTTCGGCGCTTTCGACGCCGCCCTTCGCGCCGCCGGACTCGATCCGTCAAAATTCCGCCGCCGCCGACGCTGGGACAAGAAGCTGGTGCTCAAGTCCATCAAAGCCGCCGCCAAATCCGGCGACAACCTCGCCGACAGCCGCGTCCGCATCGACCATCCCGCGCTGTACGGCGCGGCCATCCGCCTCTTCGGCACCTTCACCTCTGCCAGAAAGATTGCGGGGATTAAATTCAAACCGAAGAAGCGGCGGAAGGCTTCGAGGAAATGAGTCGGGGAGCGACGCGTTTTTAATTGCGAGACCGGTTCCGTAGGCTAAGACGAGCCTTGGATTTCAAGAGGGAAAGAACATCGCCAACGAAAACGTAGCTTTCAAGCTCCCGGCGTTCATCAGGCGTCAGAACGCCACCATTGGACTTTTCCGCTAATTCAGCCATTCGGGCGTGGTCCGCTTCCGCGTAGCCAAGTTGCAGGATACCAGCCGCCGCATCCGGCGTAAGGGTCGGATTGGAAGGATCGATCAGACGACTGAATATGTCGACTTCCGTAACCGTCACCGTACCGAAATAATACGAGAATAAGAAGGGATTTGCCAGGAAATACTAATTACGCATTGCCGTCACACCCGCGCAAAAATCGTCATCCCAAACCCCACCGCCAGCGACGCGATCAGCAACACCCACCCGATGATTTCCGTCTTGCTCATCCCCCATACCCCCGCAGATGTTTGCTGAACCAATTCCAGGCCGAGCGGATGATCGTCTCCGGGTCTTTATATTTCGCTTCCCAGCCCAGCAGCTTCTTGGCCAGGGACGGATCGGCATACAGCGCGATGGCGTCGCCGGCGCGGCGGGGGCCGAACGTCACGGGCGCTTTCTTTCCCGTCACCTTCTCGGCCGTTGCGATGATCTCCTTCACCGAGAATCCCCGGCCGGTGCCGAGATTGCAGTAGATCGGCTGGCCATCGCGGAGCTTTTCCATCGCCAGGATGTGTGCATCCGCCAGATCGTCCACGTGAATGTAATCGCGGATATTGGTGCCGTCCGGCGTGGGATAATCGGTGCCGAAGACCGTGATTCCGCGGCGAAGGCCCATGATCGCCTGGAGAATGACCGGGATGAGATGCGTTTCCGGATCGTGATCTTCGCCCAGACTTCCATCCATCGCGCAGCCGCTGGCGTTGAAATACCGCAGCGCCGCGAATTTGAAATTTTTGTTTCCCAGCATCGCATCGGCCAAAATCTGCTCGACCATCAGCTTGCTTCTCCCATACGGCGAGACCGGGGCCTTCTTCTCATCCTCCGTGATCGGCAGCCGATCCGGATTTCCGTATGTGGCACACGAGCTGGAAAAGACGAACCGTTCGACGCCGGCCTCCTTCATTGCCTCCAGAACTCCGATCGTGACGCCGACGTTGTTGTGGTAATACATCAGCGGCCGCTCGACGCTCTCCCCGACGTAGGCGTAGGCTGCGAAGTGCATGACCGTGTCGATTTTGTATTTGCGGAGGGTTTCGACGAGCCTGATTTTGTCGCCCAGGTCGGCCACGACGCCGGGAACCTTGAGGATGTCGATCACCTGCTTGTGTCCGCGCGAGACGTTGTCGTAAATGACCGGCGAATGCCCCGCTTCCTTGAGGCGTTTGATGGTATGCGACCCGATATACCCCGCTCCGCCGGCGACCAATACGTTCATCGTGGAACTCCTTTCCCAACGAGTATAGAACAGAGGTTTGTCGGCCGGTAGGGGTGCCGATTGTCGAATCAAGTTGCGATAAGAACCACGGTCCTTCACAATTGGGGGGTGATCAATGCACCAATCATTCGGCCTGCTGATTCCGCTGACATCGAACAACTGGTGGCGCTTGACCACGTCGCCCGCGCCTCGTCGGAAAGACGAGCTTTCATTCGCAGATCAATTTCGCACGGTGCATGTCAGGTTGCCACGCTCGACGGTCGACCCGTCGGTTACATCATTTTGGAGTACACGTTCTTCGAGAACGGTGTCATCTCGTTGCTCTACGTGGCGGAAGGTTCCAGGCGCCGGGGAATCGGCGCTGCATTGATACGACATGTCGAGCGAACCTGCCGCACGCCCAAGCTTTTTACGTCGGCCAACACATCCAACGCGCCGATGCGACAGCTACTGCTTGGCTTGGGTTT
>JBEKXM010000176.1:0-8317 GCA_049512115.1 Tepidisphaeraceae bacterium
GGGGCTGGAGGACAAAGAGGGGCGCGAAGTGGCGAGCCGGGTCTTTCCGCCTGAGGCGCGAGAAAAGGACGCATCGCTGCGGGTGATTTTTGATCCGATCGACGGAACGCGCGGGATCATGTACGACAAGCGTCCGGCCTGGGCGCTGGCCGGCGTCGCGCCCAACAAGGGTCCGAACACGCGCCTCCGCGATATCGAAATCGCCGTCATGACCGAATTGCCCACCAGCAAGTCCGGCTTCGCCGACGTGCTGTGGGCGATCAAGGGCCAGGGAGCGAAGGCCGTTCGCGTCGATCTTGCCAACCACGACTCGTGCCCCTTGCCGCTCAACCCCTCCAAGGCCGACACCATCGACCACGGCTTCGCCTCGATCACCAATTTCTTCCCCGGCACCAAGGCGCTGGCCGGCGATTTGAGCGAACACCTCGTGAATCAACTCATCGGACCCGCCGACGTCAACAGGGCCACGGTGTTTGAAGATCAGTACATCTCCACCGGCGGCCAGTTCTACGAGGTGATCGTCGGCCACGATCGCTTCATTGCCGATCTTCGCCCCCTGTTTTACAGAATCCAAAACCAGCCCCAGGGCTTGTGCTGTCACCCCTACGACTGCGCGACGTGGCTGGTCGCCGAAGAGGCCGGCGTCATCCTGACCGACGGCCTCGGCCAGCCGCTGGATGGACCGTTGGATGTCACCACTGGAATCGCCTGGGCGGCGTTCGCCAACCCGGCGTTGCGACGGGCCATCGAGCCGATTCTGACGCGCTATCTCACGGAAAAACTGCCAGGCCATCGGCCGGAATTTGATCGCTGACATGCTCCCTGTGGTTGGATATACTGTTCGCCGCTCTAGCCGGAGAAAGCATGAATTCGTTGCTGTGGTGTCTGGGATTGGCGTTGCCGCTGGGAATGGCCGGGTGGGCGGCTGGGGAACCGACCACCGGGCCGTCAACGCAGCCGAGCGCCGAGGCGGTTGGGCCGGTGCTGCGGTTTACCATGAAATCGCTGGGAGGCAGGGACGTGAACCTGGCGCAGTATCAGGGGAAGGTGCTGCTGATCGTGAACACCGCCAGCAAGTGCGGAAATACTCCGCAATACGCGCCGCTGGAAGCGCTGTACAAGAAATATGCCGACCGCGGGTTCATGGTCCTGGGATTTCCGTCCAATGATTTCGGACACCAGGAGCCGGGAACGGACGCGCAGATCACCGAATTCTGCACGAAGAACTATGGGGTGACGTTCGACATGTTCTCCAAGGTGGACGTGAAGGATTCGAACATTTGCGATCTGTACCAGTTTCTCACGGGGAGCGAGACGGACAAGCCGTTTGCGGGAACCATCACCTGGAATTTCGAGAAGTTCCTGATCGGGCGTGACGGAAGAGTGGTGGCCAGATTCAAGCCGAAGACCAAGCCGGATACGCCGGAGGTCATCAGCGCGATCGAAGCGGAACTGGCGAAGTGACCTCAGGGTTTTGTGCGCATTCCCACCGCGTCGCGGAGGAGACTTATCACTCGCGGCGATCCGATTTCGCGTTTTCCGAATCCCGGCAGGGCGCCGGCGTCCGCGGCGGCGGCCTGGGCGTCGGGAAAATTGCTCACCAGCATCATCCGCACGTTCGGGTGCTTCGCCTTAAGAAGTCGGATCATTTCCACTCCCGCGTCCGGCTCAAATCCGTAGCCCAATTCACGATTGAACAGAATCAGATCGACGCCTTGCTGGAGGGCGCGATCCATCGCGGCGTTGTCAGCGGCCGAGATGATTTCGGCTTGGCCGAGGGCGGCTCGCACCGCCATGCGAAGGTAGTTTGCATCGGGGCCGCAATGGCCGACAAGCAAAACCCGTTTGGGTTGGGCGGCGGCGTCCATGGCCAATGTTATGCCGGGGAAGGCGGTTCGTCGCCCGGCGGGATTTCGGGTTCGGGCGGAGGCTCCACAAGGTCCTGAGCGACCCGACTCAGGAAAAATTGCAGTTCGTTCTCAGCGACCGGAGAGGGAATCGGATCCCGAAGGTCATATTGATGGCTGTGGTCCTCGGCGCTGTCCTCGCCGCGTTTTTCGCCTTCGGTGATGATGTGGTGCTCGAAGGTGACGCAGTCCTCGTGACTTTGCATGATGACCAGTTCGCCCCATCGCCATGCCAGGTGAATGCGCAGCGAAAGCTGGTTTCCCCAGGTGCTGACGCGATGGACGATCCCGCACTTGGCGAGAAATTTGACCAGGTCGTCGACGGCGGGGAAAACGGCGCGGTTGAGGAATTCAGCGTAGTTCTGGTTGTAATCACCAAGGCGTTCGACGGCCTCCCGCTCGGCCGTGAGTTTGTCCGGCGGGACGTCCCGATACGGCGTGACCCGCGCGAGCCACCATTTGGCGAAAGCCTTGTCGAGCATGAGTACAGGATAGAACACCGGGGCGGTCGATGCCAGCCGACCGGTGGCGCTCATTTCCACATTTCCGGGTCGATTTGCCGCTGTTCTTCCATGATTTTGTCAAATTCCGGGTCTTCAACCCACGTTCCGATGGCAAAATCTAGGCCGTGAAACTTCGTTTGCTTCTGTTCGATCCCCAAGCCGCGCGACAGCGCTTCGAGTGCGGCTTGGTTCAAGGTTTTTCCCTCCAGTTTTGCCCTTCGGCGCAGCGCGGCGTCCACGTCGCGGGGAATTCCCCGCAGAGTGTATTGCATGGCTGATTTGCGTGCAGCACGATCGCCTTTGCGACCACCATCGTTTCCGCCCATGGACAACTCCTGTGCAATATTCATGGAGCGTGCGGGAGTTGAACCCGCATCTGAGGGCTTTCCATAAACACACGCACGTGTTGATGGATAGGCCCCGATGCTACCATTACACCAACGCCCCGGCGAAAACGGATCGGCACTTATCCGATGGCTTACTTGGGACGGAAGCGCCGCACAAGTGCGGCCGCTAAAAGGCGCGAGATTGACCAGGACCAGGCTTCGCGCCGTTCCCAATCAAATCCGCTTACTCCTTCACCTCATACTCGGCGTCGATGACGTCTTCGTCCTTCTTGGCGCCGGGGGCGGTTCCGCGGTCGGCGCTGGCCTCCGGCGCTGGGCCGGGGCCCGGGCCGGCGGGGCCCTTGGCGGCGGCGGCCTTGTACACTTCCTCGCCGAGCTTCAGGCTCGCCTGCTGGAGGGCCTCCATCGTCTTCTTGATGCGATCGCCGTCGTCGCTCTTGATGGCGTCCTTCAGATTGTTCAGGGCGCTCTCGATGTTTCCGCGAACGTCGGCGGAGACCTTGTCGCCGTACTCGCGAAGCGATTTCTCGGTCTCGTAGGCGAAGGCCTCGGCCCGGTTCTTGACGTCGATGGTCTCGCGGCGCTTTTTGTCTTCGGCGGCATGCTGCTCGGCGTCGCGCTTCATCTTCTCGATCTCCTCCTTGCTCAGTCCACCGGCGTTTTGAACGGTGATCTTGTTTTCCTTGCCGGTGGCCTTGTCCTTGGCGGAAACGGAGAGGATTCCGTTGACGTCGATGTTGAAGGTGACTTCGACCTGCGGGACGCCGCGCGGCGCCGGGGGGATGCCTTCGAGGTTGAAAGTTCCCAGCAGGCGGTTGTCCTTGGCGAATTCGCGTTCGCCCTGGAGAACGTTGATGGTGACGGCGTTTTGGTTGTCGGCGGCGGTGGAGAAGACCTCCGCCTTGCTGGTGGGGATGGTGGTGTTTCGGGGGATGAGGACGGTCATCACGCCGCCGAGGGTTTCCACGCCGAGTGAAAGCGGCGTGGCGTCGAGGACGAGGATGTCCTTGACCTCGCCGGTGGCGATGGCGCCCTGAATGGCCGCGCCCACGGCGACGACCTCGTCGGGATTCACGCTCTTGTTGGGTTCCTTGCCGTTGAACAACTCCTTGACCAGGCGCTGCACCATGGGCACGCGGGTCGAACCGCCGACCAGGACGACCTCGTCGATCTGCGCTGCCGGCAGCTTGGCGTCGGTGAGCGCATCCAGGACGGGCTTGCGGCACTTTTCAACCAGGGGCCCGATCAACTGCTCGAGCTTGGAGCGCGTGAGGGAAATCTGCAGGTGCTTTGGCCCGTTCTGATCGGCGGTGATGAAGGGCAGATTCACCGTGGTTTCCATGGCGCCGGAGAGCTCGATCTTGGCCTTCTCGGCGGCTTCCTTGAGGCGCTGCAAGGCCATGGGGTCTTTGCGCAGATCGATTCCTTCGGTGCGTTTGAACTCGTCGGCGAGGAAGTTGATGAGGACCTGGTCGAAATCGTCGCCGCCCAGGTGAGTGTCGCCGTTGATGCTGAGCACCTCGAATACGCCCTCGCCAACGTCGAGAACGGAAACGTCGAACGTACCGCCGCCGAGGTCGAACACGCAGATTTTTTCGTTCTTTTTTTTGTCCAGGCCGTAGGCGAGCGCCGCGGCGGTGGGTTCGGGGAGCACGCGAAGGACCTTGAGTCCGGCGATTTCGCCGGCGTCCTTGGTGGCCTTGCGCTGCGCGTCGTTGAAATACGCCGGAACGGTGATGACCGCTTCGGTCACCTTTTCGCCGAGATAATCCTCCGCGGTCTTTTTGAGATCGCCGAGGACCATGGCGCTGATGGCTTCGGGGGTGTATTTCTTGCCGCGGATTTCGACCTGCACCAACTCCTCCGGGGCGCCCATGACGGTGTAGGGCACCATCTTTTCCTCGGAGCCGACCTCGCTGTGCCGCCGGCCCATGAATCGCTTGATGCTGAAGACCGTGTTCTTGGGATTGGTGACTTGCTGATGCTTGGCATTCTGGCCAACGATGCGCTCGCCCTTGTCGGTGAAGGCGACGACCGAGGGAGTCAGCCGGCTGCCTTGGGCGTTGATCAGGACTTTGGGCTGATCACCCTCCATAATGGCGACGACGCTGTTGGTGGTGCCCAAATCGATGCCGATAATTTTTGCCATGAAATGCGCTCCTTAATGCGGTCACAAACCGTTGATGAATGGCAAAGCTCGTGCCAAGGGGAAGCGGGGATCGCTATGGTGTAAGTATTTGCCGAAAAAAAGGTTATGGTGCGGTGCGGGTTTGCTCATCCGCGAGTGATGCCAATCCGGATGCCAAATCGACAGTCCGCGAGCGAGTCCTGCCGTTTCGGCAATGGCTCAGATTCGCCGGCGGCGCGCCAGAAGACCAAGGCCGGTAATGGTGATCAACGCCATTGACGCCGGTTCGGGAACCTGCGCCGTAAGCAGCACGGCGGAGGAACCATCGTCGTAAAACACGCCGACGCCGATGCGGTTGTCGTCGCTGGCGGAGTTTTTGTAAAAGTCGCTTTCCTGAGCCAGGTCGCTGAGCGTAAAGCCGTCAACCACGGAGGAACTGGGAGTGCCGTTGAGGTCGGCTGGTTGTCCGGTTTCCAGGAGAACGGTGGGGCTGGAACCGACATCCGCGGGCGTCCATTCGAGCAAGGCCTGTTCATCGGAGGACAAGGAGGCGTCATAAACCTCGGCGTTAAAAATGATGGTGCCAGCGTTGTTGACCTCGGGGACCCAAACGGAGCCCCCGAATTGTAGGCCGATGATCGGCAGGGGCGTGCCGTCGGAAAGGGCGACCTTGGTATAAGACGGAGCAGTGACATCGGTGTTCACGGCGGCAATGACGGAGGCGATGGGACTGACGGCGGTGGCGTCGGCGTATTGAACGGTGTCGTTCGCGTCGCTCGTTCCATCGGGCACGAACAGGGCGATTTTACCTTGAGGCGACAATTCTCCCAGCGCGCTCTCACCGGAGCCGGGGGTTATGGACGTGGTGGAATTGGCCAGGATGGGCTGGGGCGCCCCGCCGTTTTTGCTGAGTACGACATTCTGGGTAAAGCCGCCGCCGGTCCCCTGCCCGAGCATCAGCGCCGCGCTAAAGCTGCCGGTGCTGGTGTATCCCATCACCATCGAAGCGCCCGATGACGCGCGAGCGAGCGATCCGGAAATCAGGGTTTGGCTGGCGCCGGAGAGCTTGTACACGCCTTGGCCGCCGGCAGCGATCAATTGCGCCACGGCCGTAGGCGTCGTAGGGCTTGGAACCTCGTTACCCAATCCGACTCGAAAAGTCGCATTAGCAAGAGTGGGCGGATTGGCGGGCGTAAACACCTGCGAGGTGGAAGCGGCATTTCCGCGAACCAGGACTCCCGGGGTCGAGGATGTATTGGCCGGAAACAACGCCTGGCCGCCGGCGTCGACTTGGAGCGAAATCGTTCCATCCGGATTGATGACCGAGTGGGTTCCAGAGAACGAATAGCTTCCCGTCCCATCGAATGCCACATTGGATAATGTGGGAACGCCGCCGGTTATGTCGAGTTGAATGATGCCGTAACCACCTGCGCCGCCTTCGGCGGCCGCGGCCTGGGCGGCGAAGAAAAGTCTCGCACCGGCTGAGGAATTCTGAGCCAGGGCGAGGTTATCAAAACCAGTGAATTGCGGGTTTGCTAACAGATTAACAGTGGGCGTGTCGGTTTCGGCGACGCCCTGGCTGTTAAATGTTTGGGTGTTGGCGATCGGCGTCGAGTAAACGATGATAGGATTACCATCGTTGAGCAGGGCGTTGGTGAAGACATCGCCGCCAGTGCCGACGACGACCTGAATAGCGCCCAGCATCTGGGCGCCGTTGAAGGACTCGGTTGAATCGAAGACGGTACTAAAGGGAACGTTTGGCGAAGCCATGGCCGAAGCCGAAACCGCAAGCACGCCAGCCAGCATCCATGAAGTGCGCATTTTTCTTCCCTCCAGACGGGTCAACGAGGATCGAAATAGTTATTCTAGGGGCCGGCAAACTAATTTTCAATGAATAAACAGCGATAAATGCGCTAATAATGGTGACGATGTCGCAAAAGCAGCAAGGGCTAATTTTTGAGGCGGATTCTACAATTTGAATAAGCTTGTGTGAATCGAGGCGAGAGATTATTTTTTTCGGAGTTAGAGTCGGTATAAGCGGTTGCGCATTTCCTAGAATTGTGCGGCGTTCGCCATGGGGCAATAGCGGTGTAAGGGCGACTCTGGCATCTGTGGAGTGCGGGCGGGCGGACGGCCGTTAACAGGATTCTCGGTTGCCGGGCAGGGCTTGATGTACCAGGCGAAACAGCGCGTCGGAGAATACGTGCTAGACGAGCTTGTGGGCCAGACCGCCTACGCCGAGGAATGGCGCGCGCACCATCACGTATGGTCGGACCAACAGGCGGTGGTGAAAATTCCCACCGACCCGCAATACGTGAACAATCTTCGGCAGGAGGGAATTCGGGTCCATCGGTTGGTTCATCCGAACATTCTTTGTCCGTTGGGCTTCGATCCGACGGCGCAGCCGCCCTATCTCATCACGGAATACATCCAGAGCGAAACGCTGCGGGCGTGGATCGATGCCAGGCGGTTGACCGTGGGGCAATCGGTGAACGTGCTGCGGCAGGTTCTGGAAGCCTTGCAGTTTGGCCACGAGCGGCAGGTGGTACACGGCGACGTCAAGCCGGAAAACATTCTGCTGGACACGTCGGCGGCGTCGAGTGATTTTGCGTCGGTCGGATCGGTGAAGATGACGGACTTCGGGGTTGGGATAGCTGCGGCGGCGACGGTGACGCGGGATGCCGCGGCCAAGGCGCAGCCGCAGGCCGGCTCGCTGGCGTACGTCGCCCCCGAGCAGCGCGAGGGCGCCGCGCCGGACGTCAAATCGGATATCTACGCGGTCGGCGTGGTGATGTTCGAGATGCTCACCGGCGAGCGGCCGAGCGGCGCGGAATTGCCCAGCGAATTGAACTTGCAAGTCCCAAGCTGGCTGGACGACATTTTTAAGAAATCGTACGCGCGCCGCGACCGGCGGTTCGAATCGGCAAGGGCGTTTCTCGACGCGCTGTCGAGGCAGGGCGTATCGGTTTCGCCTCCCGCCCCGGCGGCTGCGCCTGCCGCGCCGGAGACGGGACTGAGATTTCGCCAGGAAGGCCAGAGCCTGCCGCCTGGGCCGGTTTCGCCGGAGCCGGAAATCAGCGGTGAAATTGCCTTGGCCCCGGAGGATGGCGGGCCGGCGCGAAATGCGCCCGAGCCAATCGCACGGACCGATGAAGGCGCCGCGGATTCGGAAGCAATCTCGTTGCTGCGGGATGGCGAGCCGGCGCCTTCGGCCCCGGCGCTGCCGGCCGATGAGGAGCAACTCGAAGAGCAACAGGAGGCGGGCGCCGACACCGCGGCGACGGCCGAGGACCAGACCGGCGGCGAGCCGGTGCTCCCGGTGATTCCGCGGGTCCCATCTCCGGCGGACCTGGATGCGCTGTTCGACGAGCTGAACAAAAAGCAGGTGCGGACTCCCGATGAGCTGCGAGCGGCGCTGAAGGGATATTTTGA
>JBEKXM010000177.1:0-8310 GCA_049512115.1 Tepidisphaeraceae bacterium
CCTCGCGGCTGGCGGCGACGGCGGATGGGTCCTCCGTGATCGCGGGCTTTTGGGCAACCTGCACAACCCTTAGATAGCGGCCGATCGCTTTGAACAGCGCTTCCATCTGAATGGGCTTGGTCACGAAATCGTTGCAGCCGGCGTTGAGACATTTGGAGCGGTCGCGCTCCATGGCGTTTGCGGTCAGCGCGATGATGGGGCCACGGTATCCGTTGCTGCGAAGTTGGAAGGTGGCGGTGAAGCCGTCCATCACCGGCATCTGCACGTCCATCAGGATCAAGTCGAAAGGAGTGCCGCGTCCGGCTGCCGTCATCGCCATTTCACAGGCGATTTGACCATTGGGCGCCAGCTCGAGCTTCAATCCGGTTTCGCGCAGCTTGGTGGCGATCAGGGCCTGGTTGTCGATGCCATCCTCCGCGACCAGCACGGACCCGCTGATGCGGACCCGCGGGTCGGTGAAGTTGCGTTGCGCCTCCATCGCCTCCTCGGGGCGCTCATCGATCGCCGCATCGGTCAGCGAGTCGGTCCCGACCGTAACCGTGAATGTGCTTCCGCGCCCCGGCTCGCTGGCGAGCGCGATGTCGCCGCCCAACGCACGGGCGAAATGCCGCGAGATCGCCAGCCCCAGCCCGGATCCCCCGTAATGTCGGGTGATGGTTGCGTCACCCTGTACGAACGGCTGGAACAGCGACGCCTGCCGTTCGGGCGGGATACCGATGCCCGTGTCCGTGATTTTTATCTCAAGCAGGGGATTCTGGGCACGAATCGATGGCTTGATTGATACGGTCAGGCGCACGCCGCCTTCCGTGGTGAATTTGACGGCGTTGGCGATCAGGTTGATCAATACCTGGCGTAGCCGTGTGGGATCGGTCCGGATCAACTTCGGGATTGGTCCCTCGAAGTTCACATCCAGCGCCAGACCTTTTTCGGCGGCGCGTTGACGCACCATCGAACAGACCTCGCCAACGACTCCCGCCGGGCAGCACAGAATCCGTTCGACGGACATTTTTCCCGCCTCGATCTTGGACAGGTCCAGGATATCGTTGATCAGGGTCAGCAGGTGTTCGCCGTTGCGACGAATGACGCGGGCATCGGCCAGTCGTTGTTCATTGGTTCGCTGGGAGTTCAGCAACAGCTCGGCAAATCCGTTGATGGCCGTCAGCGGCGTGCGGATTTCGTGGCTGATGTTCGCAAAGAACATCGACTTGAATCGATTGGCGGCCTCCGCGGCGTCCTTGGCGAGCTTCAACTGCTCCAAGGCTTGCGCCCTCTGCGCGTCCATCCGCGACAACCGTCTCAGGTTGAGGCAGACGATCAGCCCAAATACCACCGTCACCGAATAGACGAACAGGATGAAGCAGGTTTCCAAGTCGTACCACCCGCGGTGTACTCCGTAAATCAGCACCCACCAGAGCAAGGCTGGGACGACGACGCACGCGGGAAGCAGCCGCCGCGCCACCGCGCGGGTCATCTGATTCTGCGCCGGCATGGATTTGTTCAATGGATGATTGCCCGCCCCGCCCCGTTGCAGCGTCAACTCCGAAATGTCCGGAGCGAGGTAATCCAACGTTGGTGTGTTCTGGCTCATATCGGTTCCGAATTTTCCGTAAAGAAAGCGGCGTCCGGGGCATAGCCCCGTCCGTAGAATCGTCGCGGAACCCCCGTGCGCTTAGGATGGTTGTAGGAATTACATCAGATCGGCGGAGGGATCGCCGATTGTTACCGGACGAAGGACGATAATTGCCAAGCGGCGAGCCGCTAAAATGGACGTCGTGAGTGGACTGCGATTTGCAGTGTGCGGGGGAAAAAAAGGCGCCGGCGAAACCCTGTTGGATTTCGCCGGCGTGATTCGTCGCGGCCGGGTGTAAGCCGAATTCTGTTTCCCAGGCCCTTCGACTAGCTCGGGGCAGGGAGGCGACCATTTCTCTGGGCCGGCCGTCGCCAGCCGGCTCAAGCGGCCTACCCGCGGATGTGCCGGTTTGCGCCTTCGCGGAGGCAAAGCCTACCGCTCGGCGTTTGGCCGGCGCGCCCCGGGCCAGGGCTCTCCGCTTATTTGGCCTTGCTGCCGGTGGGGTTTGCCATGCCGTCCGGGTCACCCCGAACGCGGTGCGCTCTTACCGCACCTTTTCACCCTTACCGGAAGAGATCCCTATTGGGATTCCTCCCGGCGGTATGCTTTCTGTTGCACTTTCCGTCGGATTGCTCCGCCTTGACGTTATCAAGCACCGAGCCCTATCGGGCGGCGCAAAAAACGCCGCCCGCTGGCAGTTCGGACTTTCCTCACCCCTGAGAGCAAGCTCCGGGGCGCGATCGCCGCTTCGGCCGCGACATTTCCATTATATACCTCGAAACCTATCCCGGGAAACCAGTGGTCCCAAACTAGCCCATGGCAATCGCCTCCGTCTTGAGGCCCCCCGCCCCCTCGCCTATGATCCGACGTTTTCGCATGAGTGGTCACAATGCCTGCAAACGCAAAAGCAAATCCGTTCGGCGCTGAATCCAAGCTGTCCACGCTGGCCGGAGATGTTTCGATCTTCCGGCTCAACCGTCTGGCGGAGTTGAAGCTCGGCAACGTCGATCGGCTGCCGTACTCCATCAAGGTCCTGCTCGAAAGCTGTCTGAGGAACGTGGACAATTTCGAGGTTAGCGAGCAGGACGTGCGCCGGCTGGCCGCGTGGAACGCCGCGGCCGTCGAGCCGGCCGAGCTTCCGTTCAAACCCGCGCGAGTCATCCTCCAGGATTTCACCGGCGTTCCGTGCGTCGTGGACCTGGCATCCATGCGCGCGGCCATGAAACGCGCCGGCGGAAATCCGCAAAAGATCAATCCCCTTGTGCCCGTCGATCTGGTGATCGATCACAGCGTGCAGGTTGACGATTTCGGCAACCGATTCGCCTTGGTCAGCAATGCCAAGAAGGAATTCGAACGCAATCGCGAACGGTATGAATTTCTGAAATGGGGCCAGAAGGCGTTCAAGAATTTCAAGGTCGTCCCCCCCGCCACCGGAATCGTCCACCAGGTAAACCTGGAATATCTCGCCAAGGTCGTGCAGGTGCGCGACGGCATCGCGTTGCCGGACAGTCTCGTCGGCACCGACAGCCACACCACCATGATCAACGGGCTGGGCGTGCTGGGCTGGGGCGTCGGCGGAATCGAGGCCGAGGCCTGCATGCTCGGTCAGCCGATTTACATGCTCACGCCGCAGGTCGTCGGCTTCCGGCTCTACGGCCAACTTCCCGAGGGTTCCACGGCCACCGACTTGGTTCTGGTCGTCACCCAAATCCTCCGATCCCACAACGTCGTGGATAAATTCGTTGAATTCTTCGGCGACGGACTGGCGACGATGTCGGTCGCCGACCGCGCCACCATCGCCAACATGGCCCCGGAATACGGCGCCACCATGGGATTCTTCCCCGTGGACGATCAAACCTTGACCTATCTTCGCCTAACCGGCCGCGATGCAAAGCTGATCGACCTGGTCGAGCGCTATTGCAAAGAGCAGGGTCTTTGGCGTCAGACGGCGGCTTCGCCGGAATTCAGTGAAGTGTTGGAATTGAATCTGGCGACGGTGATGCCGAGCGTCGCCGGGCCGCGCCGGCCGCAGGATCGCGTCGATCTGCGCGGGGTCAAACAATCGTTCCGTTCGACGTTGGTGGACGTTTTCAAGAAAGAGCTCGGGCAGAGCACGACGCCGCGGCTGGACCGTTGGTCGGCGGAGGCGCCCGTGCAACCGGTGTCAGCCAGCGATGCCGGCAATGGGGATGCGGAGGAGGCCGCCGCCACCGAGCATATCCACGGCGATTTCAAGCGCGACGCCGCGGTTGCCGTTTTGGACAACCCATGGGCGAAGCTCACGCACGGGGACGTGGCCATCGCGGCGATCACGAGCTGCACGAATACCAGCAATCCCAGCGTGATGGTCGCCGCGGGCCTGCTGGCCAAAAAGGCGGTCCAGCGCGGCCTGCGCGTGCCGCCGTACGTGAAGACTTCCCTGGCGCCGGGAAGCCGGGTGGTGACCGATTATCTGGACAAGGCGGGATTGACCCAGTATCTCGATCAGCTTGGATTCAACACGGTGGGATACGGCTGCACGACTTGCATCGGCAACAGCGGGCCGCTGCCCGAGCCGGTCGCCAAGGCGGTCGAGGGGCGCGACCTGGTGGTGGCCGCCGTTCTTTCCGGCAACCGCAACTTCGAAGGCCGGATCAATCCGCTGGTCAAGGCGAATTATTTGGCCAGCCCGCCGCTGGTGGTGGCGTTTGCCCTCGCCGGATCGGTGGACGTGAACGTCTTGGATGAGCCGATCGGCCGGGGACGGGATGGCCAGCCGGTGTTCCTCCGCGAACTCTGGCCGAGCCAGGCCGAGGTCAACAAAACCGTCGCCGAGTGCCTTTCTCCCGACATGTTTCGCGCGCAGTACGCCAACGTCGAGACCGGCAACAAGGATTGGAACGAGATTCCCGTCAAGGGCGGCGAGCTTTTCAACTTCGACGAATCCAGCACCTACATCCAGGAGCCGCCGTTCTTCACCGATCTGACGCGACAAGCGGGGAAGATTCAGCCGATCAACGGCGCGCGCGTGCTGGTGATGGTCGGCGACAGCGTCACGACCGATCACATCTCCCCCGCCGGCTCGATCAAGAAGGACAGCCCGGCCGGGAAATATCTCATCGACCAAGGCGTGCAGCCCATCGACTTCAACCAGTACGGCTCCCGCCGCGGCAATGACCGCGTGATGACGCGCGGAACCTTCGCCAACATCCGCTTGAGAAATATGCTCGCCCCCGGCACCGAAGGCGGCGTCACAAAACACCTCCCCACCGGCGCAGTCATGCCTATCTACGACGCCGCCGTGAAATACCAGGCCCAGAAGATTCCGCTGGTGGTGTTGGCCGGCAAGGATTACGGCATGGGCTCCAGCCGCGACTGGGCCGCCAAGGGAACGCTCCTCCTCGGCGTCAAGGCCGTCATCGCCGAGAGCTTTGAGCGAATTCACCGCAGCAATCTGGTCGGCATGGGCGTGTTGCCCCTGGTGTACAAAAGCGGCCAAACCCGCACGAGCCTGGGATTAACCGGCGACGAAACGTTTGAGATCGTCATCGACGACAAGCTGCAACCCAAGCGGGACGTGACCGTGAAGGCCGGCAGAAAGACTTTCATTTGTATATGTCGGATCGACACGCCGGTGGAGGTGGAGTATTACCGCAACGGCGGGATTTTGCAGACGGTGTTGAGGAAGATGCTGAGTAATGCGTGAGCGAGCTTCCCGCAGAATCATCTTGGCTGGTTTTGGACGAAGCGTCCAAAAAACTGCTCATCTCTGTGAGAAGCGCGATTTTGATTGGGGTGATCGAACAGTCCAGCGGGCGAGTCCAGTTGGCCGAGGGGTCGCCGGTAACGGATGTGACTGCAAAGCGATTTAGCGGTCATCAGGATATGGTGCGGCACCGAGCCATATCGGTGGCCGGAACTCTCGGATTCAGCCTGGAAATCGCGTCAGGCGAGGTCCGAGCATTCTATCGAACCTCGATTTTGAATCGAGAATTTGAAGATTTTGCGGTTCCGAGTGATATGATGTCAGAGGTATTGGCCGTTTTGGGACTACCCCGCGCGGCTGACTTTCGCAGCTATCCGTGAGTTTGACATGACGTTGGATGAAGCAAGAAAAATTATCCGTGATCGATCGGCGTCGTATGCCCTGCACGTCGAGGCTGCCGCCGTTTTGGCCGGTTCAAGACAATCTGAAATCGGCGATCTGATTCGATGCATGCGACTAGGCGGGTTGCCCGCCGAAACCGCGGCGACTTCGCTTTATGCGCGCACGGGTCGGCCGTACAGCGGCAACATCGCCGAGTTCAGCACGGATGCGGAGGAATGGTCACGTTATCTCGCACGGCAACTTGAGGTTGCCAACTGATGGCGCGGCGGTGATTCTCTTCGGAAAGCACCGTCGGTTGAGTTTGATTTTAGCGGGAATACGGATTCTGGCGGGAGGGTCAAACAATGAATACCAAACGCGAATGGAAGTTACATATTCCAGGCGAGGGCGTGTCGTTTAGCGCGATGTGTTCGCACCTTGAGGGAAGCTTGTACCGCCTGGAAAGCATACCGTTTGCCGCCGAGACAATCGCCTACGGTGATACATTCGAGGGCGAGGACATTGGCGACAAGCTGCGGGTGCGATGGGTTGTGGAGAGAGCCGGACGGCGCAATTACTCCTTCATCCTGACGCAAGCGAGCTGTGAATCTGCGCATCTGAAAAGCATTTTGGCCACAGTTGGGCAACAGGGTGGGGTGTGGGAGCAAGCCTTCGGCGGCGTGCTCGCGATCAGTCTTCCTCCAGGTGCTGAGTATGATCCCACCGCCGATGTGCTTGCGTGTTCACGTTGACGCATGGAGCAAGCGGCGGCGGAGGGAATTGCCCTTGTCAGCGCCGAATCCATCTTCGATGTATACGGGGTCAACCGGATTTGGTGACTCGGCCGGACGATCACGGGTCCAGCGGACAACCAGCGGACGTGAGAGGGAAACTGCCGGGGCTATTTTTCTATCGCCGGTTGGAGTATAAGCGCCTCCATGGATCGGCGCAACCTTTACAAGCTCGTTGCGGAACTTCTGCCGCGCGCGGGGGGACCGGAGGCATTGCTGAACGCCGTCGCGGATCTCATGCGGGGAAACAAAGGTCCGGAGAACGCGATTTCGGGCGAATTGCGGCCTTTGTGCAACGGCGACGACGCTCTCGGCCAGATTTATCAGGCGATCAATGCCCCCGCACTGGAAGCTGCCTATCGCGCCACGGCGCGCGATCGCCGCAAATTCACGGCCGCTGAAATCCCCGCGGTCACGCAGCTTTTCACGCCGAAATGGGTCGTGGAATTCCTTCTGCAAAATACGCTGGGAAAACTGTGGATCGACGTGCATCCGGATACGCGACTGCATAGACAATGGAAATGGCTCGCCCATGCTTGCGTCGCTCGCATGGGCGAGACGCCCATGCCACGGGCGATTGATCTCCGCATCTGCGATCCCGCCTGCGGGACAATGAATTTCGGGCTGGTGGCCCTCGACATGCTCCGCCAGATTTATCGCGAGGAGATGCACCGTGCCGGCCAGCCAGGCTGGCCCCAGCGGCCTTCGTGCTCGGCAGAGGATGAAATCGACGACCGCATCATCGAACACAACCTCATCGGCTTCGACATTGATCCCGTCGCAATCGATCTGGCTCGGCGGAGCTTGGAGATCAAGATCGGGAAGCCGATTGTCGAGGGGAAACATCGGCTTGAAGTGCGCGATGCGTTGTTCGACAAGAAAATCGGCGGCGGGTTCGACGTTGTCGTGACCAATCCGCCGTATCTTTCAGCGCGGAATCTCGATCCGGCGGTGGTGCGCCGGCTCAAGTCGCGTTATCCAGCGGGGTGGCGCGATCTTTACGCCTGCTTGGTGCTAAGAGCGTTGGAGCTGCTTCGGCCGGGGGGACGCACCGGGATTCTCTGCATGCAATCCTTCATGTTCACGGCCGCCTTCGAGCGGATGCGCCGGCAGATTTCCGAGCAGGCGCTGGTTCAGGCCGTCGCTCATTTTGGGCCCGGGCTTTTCGACATCGGCAATCCCGGCACGCTCCAGACCGCCGCGGCCGTGCTTCGGCGTAAACCGGCCGCGGATTACCCGGCAGTTTTTTATCGGCTGGTCGACGCCAAGGAAAAGCGTGCGGCGCTGGCCAGGGCCATTCGAACCTCGGATCGCTTCGAGTTGAGGCAGGACGAGTTGGCGTCGCTGCCTCGTTCGGCGTGGATGTATTGGATTTCACCGGCGGTTCGGCGCGTGTTCCACGATTTTCCCAAGCTGGGGGAGATTGCTCCGCCGCGGCAGGGGCTGGCGACGACCGACAACATGCGTTTCGTGCGATATTGGTGGGAAGTCGAGCCGCCGGGGTTTTCCGGACCGAGGGAAAAGTGGATGCCGTACGCCAAGGGCGGCCGATTCCGCCGGTGGTACGAATCGGCGCGGCATCGCGTCAACTGGGAAAACAACGGGCGGGAGATCAAGGCGTCCATTGTCGAGCGGTATCCCTATCTCGACGGCCAATGGCAATGGGTGGCCAAGAACAGCGCCTGGTACGGACGCGAGGGGATCACGTATTCCTATTTGACCAGTGGTTCATTCAGCGCCCGGCGGCTGGAGTCGGGGACGATTTTCGACGTCGCCGGGTCGTCGCTGTTTCCCGATGATCCGCTGGCCATGCTGGGGCTATTGACTTCGGCGGTGGCTGGCGATCTGTTGTCGGCGATCAATCCCACGGTGAATTTCCAGGT